>NZ_JBSVWQ010000380.1:0-3108 GCF_054071215.1 Pseudomonas sp. SDO5522_S412
CCCCAAAATCTTGGGAGCGCTGCGCACTCCAGCGGGAGCAAGCTCCCTCGCCACAACAGCAGTCTTATTTCTTCAACACAACAGCAGTCTTATTTCTTCGCGACAATCACCGCCCGCATCGGCGCCGGCAGCCCTTCGATGGTCTTGCTGTGATCTTCAGGGTCCAGGAAGTCGCTGAGGGACTGATACTTCATCCACTCCGTGCCGCGCTGTTCCTCGACCGTGGTCACGCTCACGTCCACACAGCGCACCTCACTGAAGCCCGCACGTCGCAGCCACAGCATCAGCGCCGGCACCGACGGCAGGAACCAGACGTTGCGCATCTGCGCGTAGCGGTCTTCCGGCACCAGCACTTGCTGCTGATCGCCTTCAACCACCAGCGTCTCCAGCACCAGCTCCCCACCCTTGACCAGGCAATCCTTCAGCGCCAGCAAATGCTCGATGGGCGAGCGGCGATGGTAGAACACGCCCATGGAAAATACCGTGTCGAAGCCTTCCATGTTCGACGGCAGGTCTTCAAACGGGAACGGCAGGTGCCAGGCCTTGGGCGTCGGCAGATAACGCTGCACCGCCTGGAACTGGCAGAAGAACAACCAGTTCGGGTCGACGCCAATCACACTGTCGGCGCCGGCGCCGAGCATGCGCCACATGTAATAGCCGTTGCCGCAACCCACATCGAGGATGCGTTTGCCCTTGAGGTCCAGGTGCGGCGCGACCCGTGACCACTTCCAGTCCGAGCGCCATTCGGTGTCCACGTGCACGCCGAACAGATCGAACGGGCCCTTGCGCCACGGGCAAAGGCCCATCAGCGCAGTACGCATTTGCGCACGGGTGTCGTCGTCGCAGTCGGTATCCAGCACCAGGCCGTTCAGCAGGTCGATTTCACTGGGCATGATCTTCGGCAGCGCATCCAGCGCGCTCTGCCAGCGTTCCAGGTCGCCATGGCCTTTTTCCATCTTTGCATCGAGTTGCGCTTGCAGGCCCTGGGCCCAGACGGCCAGGGGAGTGCCGACCAGGTGGCGGGCGAGGGGAGACAGATCAATCATGGCAAGGCAATCAACGAAGCAAAGTTAAGACACTGGAACCACGGCACGACTTTCGAGAACCCGGCCGCCAGCAGGCGTTCGCGGTGTTCTTCGAGGCTGTCGGGCTTCATGACGTTTTCGATGGCGCTGCGCTTCTGGGCGATTTCCAGTTCGCTGTAGCCGTTGGCACGCTTGAAGGCGATGTGCAAATCGGTGAGCAGCGCATGTTCTTCCGGATCATTGAAGCGCAGCTTTTCCGAAAGGATCAGCGCTCCGCCCGGCAGCAGCGATTGGCGAATGCGCGAGAGCAACGCCTGGCGTTGTTCGGGGGCGATGAATTGCAGGGTGAAGTTCAGCGCCACTACCGAAGCCGGCTGGAATTGCAGGGCGAGGATATCGCCCTCGATCACCTCCACCGGCAGCAACTCCTGGAACATCGAGTCCTGGCCGTTGAGGTATTCGCGGCAACGCTCGACCATCGCCGCCGAGTTATCCACCGCGATCACCCGGCAACCGTCGGTGCGCACGTGACGGCGCAGGGCCTGGGTCACCGCGCCGAGGGATGAACCGAGGTCGTAGAGCACACTATTGGGCTGGGCAAACTGCGCCGCGAGTACGCCGAGGTTCTCGACGATGGTCGGGTAGCCGGGCACCGAGCGCTTGATCATGTCCGGGAAAACCCGCACCACGTCTTCGTTGAAGGCGAAGTCCGGCACCTGGGGCAGGGGCTGGGCGAATAGGCGATCGGGTTCTTTGCTCACGGCTGTTCCGGCGACGAAGGGGGAAAGCCGGGCATTTTAGCGTAGGAGCTGGCTTGCCGGCGATGTTCGTTAACGATGACGCGGACTTTCTGGATGAACGCGGCAACTGTGGGTTTTTTCGCTGGCAAGCCAGCTCCTACAGGTTGACGGTTTTTTTCTGAGGAAAGGAAGAGGCCGTAATGCCCCACTGCCCCAGCCAGTAGCTGACAATCAGCAAATACGGCGCCGCTTCAAACGCCACCACAAACCGATTGATCCCGATCAGCGTGTCGGAGAACACGAACGATGCCGCACCTGCCGCCGCCAGGTACGCCGATCGCTTGGGCACTTCGCTGCCCAAGCGCGCCAACGCTCGCCACAGCATCGCGCTGATCACCAGCGCATACACCACCACCGGCACCAGCAATGGGCCCAGGCCATGGGAAATCAGAATGCTCAGCAAGATCGCGCCCACCACCAGCGCCAGTACCAGCGGCAAAATCGCCGGGCGGCGGCAGTCGCTCAAGTAGGCTTTCAGGTACGCCAGGTGCGCGAACAAAAACGCACCGAGGCCGAAGATGAACAAGTCGCCGGGCCAGGCCAGCAGTACATCGCCCACCAAGGAAAAAATCAGCCCCAGGCTGATCCAGCGTCGATAGTCAGTGGGCGGCGCATCATGCAGCCAGCCCAGCAGCGCCAGTACCGGCAATGGCTTTACCAACAGGCAGAGCAGGGTGGCGTGGGTGCTCAGGCCGTAGATAAAGGTTACCGCCCCCATCAACGCAAGGATCATCCATGGCATATCAGTTCACCGTAATGGCGCAGTCGAAGGTTTCGGCCGGTTCAGCTTCCGGCTCCCAGGGTTGTTGTGAGGTGAGGCGCAAACGGCCCTGGCCGGCGTTGAAGGCCTGGAAGCGCCAGGTGGATTGGCCGCCACTGCCGACCACGCCGGTGTCGTCGGTGTTGCTGTAGACCTCGGGGCTCAGGCTGCGCAGCACGCCGCCGGCCGAGTCCTGGATGGCCCAGCGGTAACCGGTGGTGGGATTGCTGGGCAGGGTCAGGATCAGGTTTTGCCCGGTCTTGAGTTGCAGCGGGCAGGCGCTCTGTTTTTCCACGGTGACGTTTTGCTTCGGCGCACTGGCGCAGGCGGCGAGCAGGCAAAGGCTCAGGGGGAGAAGCAGACGGGCAGCGGTCATGGGGGCTCCGTTGTTTGGCGACGAAGGGCGAGCATAACCGAAGATGAGACAAGGTGTGACAGATGGCGTTGTGTTGGCTGCACCGGCCTCTTCGCGAGCAAGCCCGCTCCCACATTCGACCGCATTCCAAAGCATGGACTCGGTCAA
>NZ_JBSVWQ010000381.1:0-3036 GCF_054071215.1 Pseudomonas sp. SDO5522_S412
GTGAGCCGCTGTAAGAGCGGAACCATAAGCAGCCGTTACCGCAGCAACGGATATGCACCCCAACCGCCCAAATCCCTCCCAAGATGGCAAGTTGAACTCCACTCAGGTTTACTACTCCCTGAGTAACCGTTCCACCGGCCCCAAACGCCGGTCATCAAGGCCACCGAATGGACAAATACACCCCCCACACCTGGCAGCCCCACGAGCGCCCGAGCCTGCCGGGCTCGCCGTCGACGCCGCTGCATTCCACCCGCAAGCGCTGGGCCTACGCCCTCGTTGGCGTACTGGTGGCAATCACCGGTGGCCTCGGCAACTCGCTGGTGATCGCCAACCTTGTGTACCTCCAGGGCGCCCTGGGGGCCACGACGGCCGAGATGGCCTGGCTCCCCGCCGCCTACGTCATGACCAACGTCTCCATGAACCTGCTGCTGGTAAAATTCCGCCAGCAATTCGGCCTGCGTGCGTTCACCGAAGTGTTCCTGGTGCTCTACGCCCTGGTCACCTTCGGCCACCTGTTCGTCAACGACCTCAGCTCGGCCATCGCTGTACGCGCGGCCCACGGCATGGTCGGCGCCGCCCTCAGTTCCCTGGGCCTGTACTACATGATCCAGGCCTTTCCCGCAAAGTGGCGGATGAAAGCCCTGGTGCTCGGCCTGGGCACCGCGCAATTGGCGTTGCCCCTGGCCCGACTGTTCTCCGAAGACCTGCTGCAAATCGCCGAATGGCGCGGCCTGTACCTGTTCGAACTGGGCATGGCGCTGACCTGCCTGGGCTGCGTATTCCTGCTCAAGTTGCCCCCGGGCGACCGCTTCAAGACCTTCGAAAAACTCGACTTCCTGACCTTCGCCATCCTCGCCACCGGCGTTGCCTTGCTCTGCGCGGTGCTGTCCCTGGGCCGTATCGACTGGTGGCTGGAGGCCCCGTGGATTGGTATCGCCTCGGCCTGCTCGCTGGTGCTGATCATGGCCGGCCTGGCCATCGAACATAACCGCTCCAACCCGTTGCTGATGACCCGCTGGCTGGGCAGCGGAGCGATGATTCGCCTGGCGCTGGCGGTGGTGCTGATTCGCATGGTGCTCTCGGAGCAGTCCACCGGTGCCGTGGGCTTCATGCAGATGCTGAACATGAGCAACGAGCAGATGCGCACGCTGTATTGGGTGATGCTGGCGGGGGCGATTGCCGGCCTGGCCGTGAGCGCGCTGACCATCAACCCCGCGCATTTGCTGATGCCGCTGATCATCTCCCTGGCCTTCATGGCCGTGGGCTCGGTGATGGACAGTTTCTCCAGCAACCTCACGCGTCCGCAAAACATGTACATCAGCCAGTTCCTGCTAGGCTTTGGCGGCACATTCTTCCTCGGGCCGACCATGGTCCTGGGCACGAAGAACGTACTGACCAACCCCAGGAACCTGGTGAGTTTCTCGGTGCTGTTCGGGATTTGCCAGAACCTCGGCGGCCTCATCGGTGCGGCATTGCTCGGTACGTTCCAGATCGTGCGGGAAAAATTCCATTCCAGCATGATCGTCGAACACCTGACTTTGCTCGACCCGCGTGTGGCGGCGCGTGTTGCCAGCGGCGGCTCGGCCTATGGCGGGGTGATCGCCGACCCCGAGTTGCGCAACCTCATGGGCATTCGCAGCCTGGCCACGGCCGCCACCCGCGAGGCGAATGTGATGGCCTACAACGATGTGTTCATGCTGATCGCGATCATCGCCATACTCACCATGATCTGGATCTTTATCCGCAGCCTCTGGCTGATGAGTACCACTAAAGCTGCCGCCAGTGCAGCGCCTCCCGTTCAACCCAGCGGCGCACTTTCTTCATGACCGAACCGACGACGACCACCACCAACGCCATCGCTTCCACGCCGGAAGGCACCGCGCCGCCGAGCATGCCGGCCACCGAACCGCGCTCCTTGCGGGTGCGCATCATCTCTTCCATGGGCTTTGCCGCGATTGCGATTATCGGCGTGCTGATCGTGCTCTACGCCTGGCAGTTGCCGCCCTTCAGCAGCGCCGTGGAAACCACCGAAAACGCCCTGGTGCGCGGCCAGGTGACGATCATCGGGCCGCAGCTCAGCGGCTACGTGTATGAAGTGCCGGTGACGGACTTCCAGTACGTCAAGGCCGGGGATTTGCTGGTGCGCCTCGATGACCGTATCTACAAGCAGCGCCTTGATCAGGCCCAGGCGCAATTGGCGGTGCAGCAGGCGTCCCTGGCCAATGTGGTGCAGCAACGCAACAGCGCCGAGGCGACCATCAAGCTGCGTCAGGCGGCCTTGATGGACAGCCAGGCCCAGGCCCGCAAAAGCACCGCGGATTTGCGCCGCAATGAGGAGTTGATCAGCGATGGGTCGGTGTCCAAACGCGAGCTGGACGTGACCCGCGCCGCCAATGCGCAAACCATCGCGGCCGTGGCCCAGGCCCAGGCCAACCTGGAAATCGCCCGGCAGGATTTGCAGACAGTGATCGTCAATCGCGGTTCGCTGGAGGCGGCGGTGGCCAGTGCCGATGCGGCGGTGGAGCTGGCGCGTATCGACCTGTCGAACACCCGGATCATCGCCCCGCGTGACGGGCAACTGGGCCAGATTGGCGTGCGCCTCGGGGCCTACGTCAACAGCGGCGCGCAGTTGATGGCGCTGGTGCCGAACCAGCTGTGGGTGATCGCCAACATGAAAGAAACCCAGATGGACAACGTGCAGGTTGGCCAGCCGGTGACCTTTACCGTGGATGCCCTGGACCACCGCAAGTTTCACGGCACGGTGCAGCGCATTTCCCCGGCGACCGGGTCGGAGTTCAGCCTGTTGCAGGCGGACAATGCTACCGGCAACTTCGTCAAGATCGCCCAGCGGGTGCCGGTGCGGATTACCGTGGATCCGGGGCAGGAGCAGAGTGAACGGCTGCGACCGGGGTTATCGGTGGTGGTGAGTATCGACACGGCGGGGCGCCTGAAAAACACCCCTCCCTAAGACACAATGGAGATCAAAAATGTGGGAGCGGGCTTGCTCGCGAATGCGGAGTGTCAGTCGCAGATGTG
>NZ_JBSVWQ010000382.1:0-3032 GCF_054071215.1 Pseudomonas sp. SDO5522_S412
GGATCAGTCAGCCTATTCGTTGCCTGACACACTGCATTCGCGCGCAAGCCCGCTCCCACCCAAGCCCGCTCCCACATCTGTAAGGGGGAAACCTTGAAAATGAAGCGTCTACTCGGCCTGTTGGCCCTGTTCTCTCTGCTCGCCGGCTGCGCCAGCGGCCTCATCGACCCCAACGGCTATGACGAAACCGGCTCCGCGTCCTACTACGGCGCCAAACACCACGGCAACCGCACTGCCAGCGGTGAACCGTTCAACCAGAATGCCCTGACCGCCGCCCATCGTCGCCTGCCCTTCGGCACGCAGGTGAAGGTCACCAATCTCGACAACAACAAAAGCGTCGTTGTCCGCATCAATGATCGCGGCCCGCATACCCGTGGGCGCCTGATCGACCTTTCACGCAAGGCCGCCGAACAGATCGGTATGATCGGCAGCGGCACCGCGCGCGTTCGCGTGCAAGCCCTCAGCAACTGACCGACGGAGCCCAGGCCATTTCCGCATTAACCGCCCTCTCGCCCTTTAGCCTGATCGAACTGATCAGCGGCCTGCTGCTGTTGATCTTCGGCGCAGAAGTATTGGTGCGCGCCGCCGTGCGCCTGGCGGCCAGCCTCAAGGTGCGCCCGCTGATCATCGGCCTGAGCATCGTCGCCTTCGGCAGCAGCGCGCCGCAGATGGCGATCAGCTTGCAAGCGACCCTGGCGGACAACACCGACATCGCCGTGGGCAGTGTGATCGGCAGCAGCATCTTCAACACCCTCGTGACCCTTGGCCTGGCAGCCCTGATCATTCCGCTGCGGGTCTCCCGGCAACTGGTACGCCTGGATATCCCGATGATGATCATCGCCAGCCTGCTGGTGTTTGTGCTAGCCGCCAATGAAGAACTCACGCCGATCGATGGCCTGTTACTGCTGGTGGCCCTGGTGGCCTACCTCGGCGTGCTGCTCTACCAGACCCGCCACTCCCGCCGCCCGCGCACCCGGGACATTGTGGTGCAGGCGCCGTGGCTGAGCAGCGTGCTGCTGATGCTCGGTGGACTGTTGATCCTCGTACTGGCCGGGCACCTGCTGCTGGGCGCGGCGGTGGACGTGGCCTCTGACCTGGGCCTGTCGGAACGCATCATCGGCCTGACGCTGATTGGCGTCGGCACTTCCCTGCCCTGCCTGGCCACCTCACTGATCGCCGCCCTGCGCGGCCAGCGGGAAATTGCCGTGGGCAACGTGATCGGCAGCAACCTGTTCAACCTGCTTGGGGTGCTGGGCTTTACCGCCCTGGTGGCGCCCTCGCCGTTGTCGGTGTCGCCCAATGCCCTGGATTTCGACCTGCCGGTAATGCTCGGCGTGGTCGCCCTGTGCCTGCCGGTGTTTTATTCGGGCTACCGCGTCACCCGGGCCGAAGGCCTGGTATTCCTGGGCCTGTACCTGGTGTACGGACTGCACGTGGTGTCGTTCACCTTCGGCATGCCGCTGGCCAACAAGCTTGAACAACTGATGCTGTATTACGTCCTGCCAGCGCTGGTGGCTTTCCTGTTGTTCACCTCGCTGCAAGCCTGGCGCCGCCAACACAAGAGGGAATCGCAATGACCGAACAGAAAAAGCCCGGCGTTGAAATGCGCCGCCAGGTGATGGGTGATGTGTTTGTCGATCGGGCGCTGGGCAATGCCACGGAGTTCAGCCAGCCGCTGCAGGATTTCGTCAACGAGCATGCCTGGGGCAGCGTGTGGAATCGCGAAGGGTTGCCGCTGAAAACCCGCAGCCTGATCACCCTCGCCGCGTTGACCGCCCTCAAGTGCCCGCAGGAACTCAAGGGCCACGTGCGCGGCGCGCTGAACAACGGTTGCACCGTGGAGGAGATTCGCGAGGCGCTGCTGCATTGTGCGGTGTATGCCGGTGTGCCGGCGGCGATTGACGCCTTCCGCGCCGCGCAGGAAGTGATCGACAGCTACCAGAAAGACGCCTAGATCCAGCCACCCGCCTGCAACACGAAAATCCCGATATTCGTGGTCACCGCCGCCATCAAGGTGGTGATCACGATAATCGCGGCCGCCAGTTCATGATTGCCCTCCGCCGCCCGCGCCATGACAAAACTGGCCGCCGCCGTGGGCGCGCCGAAGTACAGGAACAGAATCCCCAACTCCGGCCCACGGAACCCCAGCAGCCACGCCCCCAGGGTCGCGATCACCGGCAGCCAGACCATCTTCATCAAGCTGGCACTCAGGGCCATGTCGCCGCTTTTGCGCAGCGCCGCCAACGACAACGTGCCACCGATACAGATCAACGCCAATGGCAACGTCATGTCCGCCAGGTACTGCCCGGAGGATTCCAGCCAGCCAGGCAAGCCAATCTGGAAGTACGCGAAGGGCGCCGCCGCGATCACGCTGATGATCAACGGGTTGGCCAGCACGCTTTTGAAAATGCTCCACGGGTCGGACTTGATCACCGGGCTGTACACCGCCAGCACAATGGTCGACAGGGTGTTGTAGAACAGGATCACCAGCGCCGCGAGCACCGCGCCGAGGGAAATCCCGTAGTCGCCGTACATACTGGCGGCCAGGGCCAGGCCGATCACACCGTTGTTACCGCGAAACGCGCCTTGGGCATAGATGCCGCGATCTTCCCGCGGGCACCGAAAGATCGCCCAGCCCCAGGCCAGGGCGAAGCTCAGCAGCGTAGCGACGGCGAAGTAGATCAGCAGGCCCGGCTTGAGGGCTGAATGCAGGTCGGCGTGGAGAATCCCGAGGAACAGCAACGCCGGCATGGTGACGTTGAACACCAGGGCCGAAGCGATGTGGATAAAGTTGTCGTTGATCCAGTTGATGCGCTTGAGCAGGACGCCCAGGAACAGCATGGCAAACACCGGCGCGGTGATGTTCAGGGTTTGTAGGAAGATTGCCAGCATGCCGGAGAGAACCTTGGGTGGGCGTCGGTAGGTGGCTAATGATAAGCCAGCATGGCCAGCTTCGTCTGGACTACCGCTTTCGCGAGCAAGCCCGCTCCCACATTTGACCGAGTTCTACCTTTGGAATGCAGTCAAATGTG
>NZ_JBSVWQ010000383.1:0-2944 GCF_054071215.1 Pseudomonas sp. SDO5522_S412
GCGGTGGGTCAGTCACACATGTATTGACTGAAACTCTGTCTTCGCGAGCAAGCCCGCTCCCACACAAGCTCGCTCCCACAGTAAAACTCTGCGCCCCATCGAGATACTTCCCATGAATGAACTCCTCAACTTGCAAGGCTTCGGCCCGCTGCTGGCCCAGGGTGCCTGGATGACGGTCAAGCTGGCGTTCCTGGCGCTGCTGCTGAGCCTGTCCCTGGGACTGCTCGCCGCCGCCGCCAAGCTCTCCAGCGTCAAGCTGCTGCGGGTTCCGGCAACGCTCTACACCACGCTGATTCGCAGCGTGCCGGACCTGGTGCTGATCCTGCTGATTTTCTACAGCCTGCAACTGTGGCTGAACGACCTGAGTGAAATGCTCGGCTGGGCCTACTTCGAAATCGACCCGTTCACCGCCGGTGTCATCACCCTCGGTTTTATCTACGGTGCGTATTTCACCGAAAACTTTCGCGGGGCGATTCTCAGCGTGCCCGCCGGCCAACTCGAAGCCGCCACCGCCTACGGCCTGAGCCGCTGGCAGCGCTTTCGCCTGGTGCTGTTCCCGCAACTGATGCGCTTTGCCCTGCCGGGCCTGGGCAACAACTGGCTGGTGCTGCTCAAGTCCACCGCGCTGGTGTCGATCATCGGCCTGTCAGACCTGGTCAAGGCCGCACAAAACGCCGGCAAGACCACCAATGACCCGCTGTATTTCCTGATCCTCGCGGGCCTGGTGTACCTGGTGATCACCACCCTCTCCAACCGCATCTTCAAACGCCTGGAACGGCGCTACAACGTGGGCATCAAGGGGATGGTGCGATGATCGAACTGATCCAGCAATACGGCCTGGCCTACCTGTTCACCGACGGTAACGGCTTTTCCGGGGTGGCGATGACCCTGTGGCTGTTCATTATCTCGGTGGTGCTGGGCTTCATCCTGTCGATCCCGCTGGCGATCGCGCGGGTGTCGGAACACTTCTGGATTCGCTGGCCAGTGGAGGTCTACACCTACCTGTTTCGCGGCACGCCGCTGTATATCCAGTTGCTGATTTGCTACACCGGCCTCTACGGCCTGGACGTGGTGCAGGACAACGCCCTGCTCAACCAGTTTTTTCGCAATGCACTGAACTGCACGCTGCTGGCGTTTGTACTGAACACGTGCGCCTACACCGTGGAAATCTTTGCCGGGGCGATTCGCAACATCCCCCACGGCGAGATCGAAGCCGCCAAGGCCTACGGCCTGCATGGCTGGCGCCTGAACCTGTTTGTGGTAGTGCCCGCCGCACTGCGTCGCGCACTGCCGGCCTACAGCAATGAAATGATCCTGATGCTGCACGCCACGTCCCTGGCGTTCACCGCCACCATTGCCGACATCCTCAAGGTGGCCCGCGACGCCAACGCCGAGACGTTCCTGACGTTCCAGGCCTTCGGCATCGCTGCCCTGTTGTACATGCTGCTGTCCTTTGCACTGGTGGGCCTGTTTCGACTGGCCGAACGTCGCTGGATGCGTTTTCTTGTTCCTACCCGAGGCTAACCCATGAATCAGTCCGCGCAGGCCCTGGCCGCTTATCCCACCGATGTACGCCCCGCTACCCAGCCGGTCGCCGTGGCCGAAAACGCCAACGTCAAACTCCAGGTCGAAGGCCTGCACAAACGCTATGGCGAGCATGAGGTGCTCAAGGGCGTTTCACTGAACGCGCGCAACGGCGACGTGATCAGCCTGATCGGCGCCAGCGGCTCCGGCAAGAGCACGATGCTGCGCTGCATCAACTTCCTCGAACAGCCGGACGCCGGGGTTATCACCCTCGATGGCATCAGCATCGAAATGCAGCAAGGCCGCGCCGGCACGCGCGCGCCGCACCAGGCGCAATTGCAGAACCTGCGCACCCGCCTGGCCATGGTGTTCCAGCACTTCAACCTGTGGAGCCACATGACCGTGCTGGAAAACATCACCATGGCGCCGCGCCGGGTGCTGGGGGTGAGCGCCGCCGAGGCGGAAAAACGCGCACGCCTGTACCTCGACAAGGTCGGCCTGCCGGGCCGGGTGGCGGACCAATACCCGGCATTCCTCTCCGGCGGCCAGCAACAGCGCGTGGCCATCGCCCGGGCCCTGGCGATGGAACCGGAGATCATTCTGTTCGACGAACCCACTTCGGCCCTCGACCCTGAACTTGTAGGAGAAGTGCTCAAAGTCATACAGACGTTGGCGGAGGAAGGTCGTACCATGCTCATGGTCACCCACGAAATGGGCTTTGCCCGCCAGGTGTCCAGCCAAGTGCTGTTCCTGCATCAGGGCCGCGTCGAGGAACAAGGCGCAGCGGATATCCTCGACCAGCCGAACAGCGAACGCTTGCAGCAATTTCTTTCCAACCGATTGAAGTGAACACCACACACCATGGATACCAAGGCCACCGGACCGAACGCCTCACCTGTGCTGGACCGCATCGATGAAGCCATCATCGACGTGTTACGGCACCAGGGACGCATCACCTACGAAAAACTCTCGTCGCTGGTGCACCTGACGCCCAGGCCGTGCCTGGAACGGGTACGCAAGCTGGAACGACGCGGGGTCATCCGGGGTTATGGGGCGATCATCGACGTGCAGATGGTCTCGCCGGGGCTGTCACTGCTGGTGCTGGTGGCCCTCTCCAACCAGAGCGGGCGCTCGGCGCAGAAGGCGTTCGAGGCATGTGTCAAAGCCTGCCCGCAAGTGTTCGAGTGCCAGTTGATCAGCGGGCCGTTCGACTACAGCCTGCGCATGCGCTGCCGGGACATGGAGCACTACCGCGTGCTGACGGAAACCTGGCTCAACAACGATGAATTGCACATCGATAAGTTGGTGGCGCATCCCGAGCTGGCGGTCGTAAAAAACACCGCCACCGAACTGGCCTGAATCCGCCCCTACAGGCAATAGAGATCAAATGTGGGAGCGGGCTTGCTCGCGAATGCGGTGT
>NZ_JBSVWQ010000384.1:0-2934 GCF_054071215.1 Pseudomonas sp. SDO5522_S412
TGCGGTGTATCAGGCGCCATATTCAGTGACTGACACTGCGCATTCGCGAGCAAGCCCGCTCCCACAGGGGTTTTGCATTACGCCTTAAGGGTTTTTACGCCTTCCGCGGTGCCTAGCAGCAGTACGTCAGCCGGACGGGCCGCAAACAAACCGTTGGTGACGACGCCGACGATCGCGTTGATCTGGCGCTCCAGTTCCACCGGGTTGGTGATCTGCATGTTGAACACGTCGATGATGATGTTGCCGTTGTCGGTCAGCACGCCTTCGCGGTACACCGGGTCGCCGCCCAGTTTCACCAGTTCGCGGGCCACGTGGCTGCGGGCCATCGGGATCACTTCCACTGGCAGCGGGAACGCGCCGAGTACCGGCACCAGTTTGCTGGCGTCGGCGATGCAGATGAAGGTCTTGGCCACGGCCGCGACGATCTTCTCGCGGGTCAGGGCTGCGCCGCCGCCCTTGATCAGGTTCAGGTGTGCGTCGCTTTCATCGGCGCCGTCGACGTAGAACTCCAGGTCGCTGACGGTGTTCAGCTCATACACCGGGATACCGTGGCCCTTGAGCCGCGCAGCGGTGGCTTCGGAGCTGGCAACCGCGCCGTCGAACGCGCCCTTGTGCAGGGCCAGCGCATCGATAAAGCAATTGGCGGTGGAACCGGTGCCGACACCGACGATGCTTTTATCGTCGAGTTTAGGAAGGATTAAATCGACGGCGGCCTGGGCCACTGCCTGTTTGAGTTGATCCTGGGTCATGCGGGCTCCGGAACGGGCGGGGAGTAAAGAGGGGCGCGAGTATAACCCAACAAAACCTCGGTTTTCGTGTGGTCGCCCGGCCAAACGCTGGGTTAGACTCCTTGGCCCTGCCCAACCCGCCCAGTGATGCTTTCCGATGCTTGAACAGTACGTCAAAAAGATCCTCACCTCGCGCGTTTACGACGTTGCCGTAGAAACCCCGCTGCAGACCGCCCGCCAGCTCTCCGAGCGGCTGGGCAACAAGGTCTGGCTCAAGCGCGAAGACTTGCAGCCGGTGTTCTCGTTCAAGATTCGCGGTGCCTACAACAAGCTGACCCAACTGAGCGCCGAAGAACGTGCGCGCGGCGTGGTCACCGCCTCGGCGGGCAACCATGCCCAGGGCCTGGCCCTGGCGGCCAAGGTGCTGGGGGTCAAGGCCACCATCGTGATGCCCAAGACCACCCCCGAGATCAAGGTCGAAGGCGTGCGTTCCCGTGGCGGCAAAGTGGTGCTGCATGGGGATTCTTTCCCGGAAGCCCTGGCGTATTCGCTGAAGCTGGTCGACGAAAAAGGCTACGTCTACATTCACCCCTACGATGATCCGCACACCATTGCCGGGCAGGGCACCGTGGCGATGGAGATCCTGCGCCAGCACCCGGGGCCGCTGGACGCGATTTTCGTCCCGGTGGGCGGCGGCGGCCTGATTGCCGGTATCGCGGCCTACGTGAAATACCTGCGGCCCGAAATCAAGATCATCGGCGTCGAGCCGGACGACTCCAACTGCCTGCAAGCCGCCATGGCGGCGGGCGAGCGCGTGGTACTGCCTACCGTGGGCATCTTCGCAGACGGCGTGGCGGTGGCGCAGATCGGCCAGCACACCTTCGACATCTGCAAGGACTACGTGGATGAAGTGATCACCGTCAGCACCGATGAAATCTGCGCGGCGATCAAGGACATCTACGACGACACCCGCTCGATCACTGAACCCGCCGGCGCCCTGGGCGTGGCGGGTATCAAGAAATACGTCGAGACCCGTGGCATCACCGGGCAAACCCTGGTGGCCATCGATTCCGGGGCCAACGTCAACTTCGACCGCCTGCGCCATGTGGCCGAGCGCGCCGAGCTGGGGGAAGGCCGCGAAGCCATCATCGCCGTGACCATCCCCGAGAAACCGGGCAGCTTCAAGGCCTTTTGCGAAGCCGTGGGCAAGCGCCAGATCACCGAATTCAACTACCGCTACCACTCAGGCCGCGAGGCGCACATCTTTGTCGGCGTGCAGACCCACCCGGAAAACGACCCGCGCAGCGCGCTGATCGCCAGCCTCACCAGCCAGGGTTTCCCGGTGCTGGACCTGACGGAAAACGAACTGGCCAAGCTGCACATCCGCCATATGGTCGGCGGCCATGCGGCGCACGTCAGCGACGAGGTGGTGTTCCGCTTCGAATTCCCGGAACGTCCGGGGGCACTGTTCAACTTCCTTAACAAATTGGGCGGGCGCTGGAACATCTCGATGTTCCACTATCGCAACCACGGCGCCGCCGATGGGCGCGTGGTGGCGGGCCTGCAAGTACCGGCGGACGAGCGTCACCTGGTGCCGGCGGCGCTGGAGGCCATTGGCTACCCGTACTGGGATGAAAGTGATAACCCGGCCTACCAGCTGTTCCTCGGTTGAGCGACTACGCTGACTGGGCGGCCTTCAAGGAATCGAGAACATGGAAACGCTGACCACCCTTAAAGTTATCCACATCGCGGCCACGGTGTTGCTGCTGCTCAGCGGCCTCGCCCTGGCAGTGCTGGCCTGGCGCAAACGCAGCGCGGGGCCGGCCTATACCGTGCAGCGGCCGTGGGTGTTTGTGTGGTTGTTGATGGGCATTTGCGTGGTGAGCATGCCGTTCACCGGCTGGTGGCTGGCGCACCTGATCGGCTGGCCGCTGGGGCAAACCTGGATCCTGGGTTCCAGCGTGATCTACACCGTGGCGGCGCTGAGCTGGTTCTGGCTGGTGGTGCGGCTTAATCGACTGCGGCTGGGCGGGGCGGGGAGTTTGAACTTTACCGTGGCGCTGGCGGTGGTGAGCCTGGTGGGGTTTGTGGCGATTGCCGGGTTGATGGGTGCCAAGCCGGTTTAAGGCTTGAGACCGAGTTGCCTCCATTCGCGAGCAAGCCCGCTCCCACATTTGACTGCATTCCAAAGGTGGAACTCGATCAA
>NZ_JBSVWQ010000385.1:0-2891 GCF_054071215.1 Pseudomonas sp. SDO5522_S412
CATGTGCTGACTGACACACCGCATTCGCGAGCAAGCCCGCTCCCACATTAGGTTCTGCATCAGATCAGAGATCCGATTCCTTGACCGCCCGCACCTTCCCCGCATCCAACGCATACGCCGCATCGGCCAGGTCATTGTTGACCTTCTCCACCTTCAGCGTGCCCGTCACCCACAGCGGCGTGTAGATGTCATCCAGCTTCAAGCCCTTGGGATAACGCACCAGCACCAACTGGTTGGGCGGCGGTGGCGGCACGTGGATGCAGGCGCCCGGATAAGGCACCAGGAAGAACAGCGTGCTGCGGCCCTTGGCGTCGGTTTCCAGCGGCACGGGATAGCCGCCAATGCGAATATTCTTGCCGTTCATGGCAGCCACCGTCTTGGTGGAATACATAACCGCCGGCAAACCCTTGCTCTGCTTCAGGCCGCCCTTTGCGGTGAACGTGCCTTGGGCTTCCGGGGAGTTGTGGTCGATTTCCGGCATTTCTTCGAGGGCTTTCTGGTCCGACTTGGGCATCAGTTCCAGCCAGTCGGTTTCCGGCAGTTCGCCAGCGTGGGCCAACCCGGTGCATAGAAGAAGGGATAACAGAAGACGGCGCATGGAGAGGCTCGGCAAGGATTACAGTGCCGGCATTCTAGCCCTCTGCGCCTGCGCAGCGCAGAGGGCCTGGTCGCTAAATTACTTCTTTTTCAGCAGACCGTAGATCACCAGCAGCACCACGGCACCCACCAGCGCACCAATGAAGCCTGCGCCCTGGCCCGCCTGATAGATGCCCAGTGCCTGGCCACCATAAGTCGCAACCAGCGAACCGGCGATACCCAGCAGGATGGTCATGATCCAGCCCATGCTATCGTCGCCTGGCTTCAGGAAACGCGCCAGCAGGCCGACGATCAAACCGATAAAGATGGTCCCAATGATACCCATGGCATTTCCCTCTGATTGAAGTGAATTCAGTCAAAGCCTAGTCAGACTTTGGCTTCCTGCAATCAGAGGGTGGCGGGTACCAATGGTTCCGCCCGGCCTTGGGTTATTGCTCGGCGATCAGCGCTTCGACCTTGAGGATCTGCGCTTGCAGCGTCGCGCGATCCTTGCAGCGCAGGTTGGCGTGGCCGACCTTGCGCCCGGCCTTGAACGCCTTGCCGTAGTGATGCAGATGGCAGTCATCAATCGCGATCACGCGATCAACCGGCGGCACCACGCCTATGAAGTTGAGCATGGCGCTCTCGCCGACTTTTGCCGTGGAGCCCAATGGCAAGCCCGCTACCGCCCGCAGGTGGTTTTCGAACTGGCTGCACTCGGCGCCTTCGGTGGTCCAGTGCCCGGAGTTGTGCACGCGCGGGGCGATTTCGTTGGCCTTGAGGCCACCGTCGACTTCAAAGAACTCGAACGCCATCACGCCGACGTAATCCAGTTGCTTCAGCACACGGCTCGAATAATCTTCGGCCAGGGCTTGCAGCGGGTGGTCAGTGCTGGCCACGGACAGCTTGAGGATGCCGCTGTCGTGGGTGTTGTGCACCAGCGGGTAGAAACGCGTTTCGCCATCGCGGGCACGCACGGCAATCAGCGAGACTTCACCGGTGAACGGCACGAAGCCTTCCAGCAGGCAGCCGACGCTGCCCAGTTCGGCGAAGGTACCGACCACGTCGGCGGCGGTGCGCAGGACTTTCTGGCCCTTGCCGTCGTAACCCAGGGTGCGGGTCTTCAACACGGCCGGCAGGCCGATGGAGGCGACTGCGGCGTCCAGGTCAGCCTGGGACTGGATGTCGGCGAAAGCCGGTGTCGGGATGCCCAGGTCCTTGAACATGCTCTTCTCGAACCAGCGGTCACGAGCGATGCGCAAGGCTTCGGCGCTCGGGTATACCGGCACGAACTGCGACAGGAAGGCCACGGTTTCAGCCGGGACGCTTTCGAACTCGAAGGTCACCAGGTCGACTTCATCGGCCAGCTGGCGCAGGTGATCCGGGTCGCTGTAGTCCGCACGCAGGTGTTCACCCAGGGCAGCTGCACAGGCATCTGGTGCCGGATCCAGGAAAGCGAAGTTCATCCCCAGCGGCGTACCCGCCAGGGCCAGCATGCGGCCCAGTTGGCCGCCACCGATTACACCGATTTTCATCAATCAACCACCTCAGGCAATGCGTGGGTCTGGATTGTCCAGGACGCTGTCTGTCTGCTCAGCACGGAATTTTTTCAGCGCCGCGTGGAACTGCGGGTGCTTGGCGCCGAGGATGCTGGCGGACAACAAGGCAGCGTTGATCGCACCGGCCTTGCCGATCGCCAGGGTGGCCACCGGAATACCGGCGGGCATCTGCACGATGGACAACAGCGAATCCACGCCCGAGAGCATCGACGACTGCACCGGTACGCCCAGCACTGGCAGGTGAGTCTTGGCTGCACACATGCCTGGCAGGTGAGCTGCGCCGCCGGCACCGGCGATGATTACCTCGATGCCACGGGATTCTGCTTCATCGGCATACTGGAACAGCAAATCCGGAGTGCGGTGGGCGGAAACCACCTTCACTTCGTAGGGAATGCCGAGTTTTTCCAGCATATCGGCGGTGTGGCTAAGGGTGGACCAATCGGACTTGGAGCCCATGATCACGCCAACCAATGCACTCATCGTCGTGCCTCTTCTCTCTGGGCGCCCGCAGGCGCGTCAAAAAACAACAAGCCACGCGGGAAATCCAGCGTGGCTTGTTGTACGAATTAAGGCCGGTTGGACCGGCCGAAGGCCGCGCAGTATACCGTAATAACGCAGATAAACAGCCCCTGGAATGACCATCTGTCTTACACCGCAAACAGGCGGTTTTATTGACTTCCAGGTCAGCGAACACACCAGAAAACTAATGTGGGAGCGGGCTTGCTCGCGAATGCGGTGGATCAGCCACAGATGGGT
>NZ_JBSVWQ010000386.1:0-2888 GCF_054071215.1 Pseudomonas sp. SDO5522_S412
GTATCAGTCAGCAAATTTATTGACTGACCCACCGCATTCGCGAGCAAGCCCGCTCCCACATTTCGATTGTGTTCCAGCCATAAAAAACGCCGACGCTGTAGAAGCCGTCGGCGTTTAAACCTTGAAGGAGGTTTTTGGGTTCGATCAGAACGCCGGCACGACCGCGCCGTTGTATTTCTTCTCGATGAAAGCTTTCACTTCAGGGCTGGTCAGGGCTTTGGCCAGCTTCTGGATCGCGTCGCTGTCCTTGTTGTCCGGGCGGGCAACCAGGAAGTTCACGTACGGCGACTTGGCGTCTTCGATGATCAACGCGTCCTTGGCCGGGTTCAGGCCGGCTTCCAGGGCGTAGTTGGTGTTGATCAGGTCCAGGTCAACCTGGTCCAGGACGCGTGGCAGCAGCGCCGATTCCAGCTCTTTGAATTTCAGGTGTTTCGGGTTGCTGGCGATGTCTTTCGGCGTGGCCAGGGCGTTGGTCGGGTCTTTCAGAGTGATCACGCCAGCCTTTTGCAGCAGCAGCAGGGCACGGCCGGAGTTGCTGCCTTCGTTCGGGATCGCCACGGTGGCGCCATCTTTGAGCTCAGAGATGTTTTTGATCTTTTTCGAGTAGCCGCCGAAGGGTTCAACGTGCACACCCACTACGGTGACCAGGTTGGTGCCTTTACCCTTGTTGAAGTTTTCCAGGTACGGCAGGGTCTGGAAGTAGTTGGCGTCCAGACGCTTCTCGGCCACCTGTACGTTCGGTTGTACGTAGTCGGTGAAGACTTTGATTTCCAGGTCCACGCCTTCTTTGGCCAGGGTCGGCTTGACCAGCTCAAGGATCTCGGCGTGCGGGATCGGGGTAGCGGCTACCACCAGTTTCTCGTTGGCCTGGGCGAAGCTTGCGGTCAGGGCAGCCGCCAGTGCGGTAAACAACAGAACCTTTTTCATGCAGTGTCCTTATCGAAAATCCGGGTCGTCTGGGACGGCCGCTTTTTTAGTGGATGCCAGCGAAGTGCTATCGCGGCGTGGAGCGGACAATACCGAGGTTTTTTATTCCAGAACAATACTTTTTATTCACTTTGATATTCCATTTTGTTCATGCAGGAGCCCGTCTTGCCGGCGATGGCGGTCTTGAGCCTTGCGATGCTCCTGAGGACGCCATCGCCGGCAAGCCGGGCTCCTACAAAACAGCGTGTTCTTTCAGATAGCTTTTCAGGGCTTCAACCTCGGCGGCGCTGGCGTGGCCAAGAATTCGCCGCACCTGCTCCACAGGTGAACCCGCCACGGGCAGGTTCAAATGCTCAGGCAAAATCTCGTCGCCACTGCTGACCAGCAAGGCAAAGTGAATCACGTTCTCCAACTCCCGGGTGTTGCCCGGCCAGCTGTGATGCTCCAGCACGCGCTGGGCTTCGTCGCTGATCAGCGGCACCGGCAGGTCGAGGCGCTGGCTGTAGATGCCGAGGAAATATTCGGCCAGTGACAGGATGTCGCCCACCCGCTCGCGCAGTGCGGGCAGCTCCAGTTGGCCTTCGCTGAGGTAATGGAACAGGCGCTCATGAAACTTGCCGGCCGCCACGGCCTGGGCGAGGTCGATGCTGGTGGCCGCCACCAGCCGCACATCCACCGGGCTTGGCTGATGGGCGCCGACGCGGGTGACTTCGTGGTTTTCCAGCGCCGCCAGCAGCTTGACCTGGATTGGCAGCGGCAAGTCGCCGATTTCATCCAGGTACAACGTGCCGCCGTTGGCCGAGCCAAACCAGCCGGCGCGGCTGCTGGCTGCGCCGCTGTGGCTGCCTGCGGCGTAGCCGAACAGTTCGGCGTCGGCGTATGTCGGGCTGATGGCGCCGCAATTCACCGAGACAAACAGGCCGGTGCGGTCGCTGCCACGGTGGATATGCCGGGCGAGCAACTCCTTGCCGCTGCCGGTTTCGCCGCGGATCAACACGGGCAAGGCGCGGGGGGCGAGGTTTTCGAGGTCTTCGCGCAGCTTCCGCGAACGCGGGTCGACAAACACCAGCGCCTTGGCACGAATGCTCAGGGGGCTTTTTTCGGCGTCGGGGAAGGTCAGCAGGGGCTGACCGAAGGTTTCATGCAGGCTCATGGCAGGCTCCCGCCCCATCCACGAAGGGGAAGGGGCGTTTAAAAAATTTTATGCACGGCGCCGGGAGTGATGTTCCAGGCGATTTTGCAGGCGATAGAGGTAGGCGAAACCCTGTTCCCAGCGTTGATGGCCGGACTTCACGTTGATGTGCCCGGCGCCCGCGAGAATTCCCGCTTCGGCGCCCCAGTTACGTGCCAGTTCCAGGGCGCGGGTGGCGCTGACGGCGCTGTCGTTGTCGGAGCTGACGACCTGGCTTGGGAAGGGCAGCAGGTGGCTGGGGATTGGCGCAAAGTTACGCAGGGCGGGTGCGCAGGCAGGGCGTTCGACATCGGCCGGGGCCACCAGCAGGGCGCCGCGTACCTGACGCAGGAATTGCACCGGTGCGGTGGCCGCCCAATGGGCGACGGTGATGCAGCCCAGGCTGTGGGCGATCAGAATCACCGGGGTGCTGTCGGCGGCGATGGCTTCGGCCAGGGCTGCCACCCAGTCTTCGCGGCGTGGGGTGAGCCAGTCGGCCTGCTCCACACGAGCGCTGTTGGGCAGGCTGTTCTGCCAATGACTTTGCCAATGATCTTCTGGCGATCCTTGCCAGCCCGGCACGATCAGATAACGAATCGACTCGCTGTGCATGGGTGTGCCCTCCTGCAGCGTTTAACGTTGTGGGTCAGTATAGGCACGGGGTATATATTCGTTAAGGAATAAGAAGCTATTTATTAATAACCAAAAATCGAGTGTTAAAAGCCAAATCAAAAACCAGAGCGAAAGCAGAGCTGCTTTTCTGTGGGAGCTGGCTTGCCTGCGATGCAGA
>NZ_JBSVWQ010000387.1:0-2869 GCF_054071215.1 Pseudomonas sp. SDO5522_S412
ATACATGTCTGACTGATACACCGCCTTCGCGAGCAAGCCCGCTCCCACATTTGACCGAGTCAGTCTCGGGATTCAGGCCAGGCCGGCATCCGTGGTCGGCACAATCAATATCCCTGCTCGCAAGCCATTCTTGACCTTCGGGTTCGGGAAGATGATGCGCGCGCCCTCCTCTTCGATTACCCAGCGGGTCTTGGCAATGTCCTCGGCCAGCAGATAACCCTTCTCCAACTCCGAAAAGTTTTCCACGTCCGCCGGCAAATGCAGGACGAAGGTATCGCTGTGCTTGATCACTTCCCGGGAGACGCTGAACAGCTGCAGGCCATCCAGGCTCTCGGTGGCCGGCTCGTTACCCTCGATGATCTGCGTGAGGCGGGTTTCCAGGCGCGATACGTCCACGCCCTGGTTCTGCCCGAACGGCCGGGCCTTGCCCAACTCCAGGGTGAAGGACTCGGCCTCCAGCTGCTCATAGGTAAACGCCGTGAAGGTGATCGACGTCTTGTTCTGCAACAGCACCGCCTCCAGGCCCGCGGCTCGCAGGCGCGCCAGTTCACGACGTGAATGCTGGCGACCGTCCTTCCACGGGTACAGTGCGAACTGCTCGATCTTCGAGCCACGGATGGCGGTGTGCAGGTCGTAGTGCAAACGGCTACGCCCAGGCATGCTGAAGAAGGTGCGGGCCAACTGTTCAAGCTCGGCGGCGCGCATGGCTTCAGGGCCGATGTTTTGTTCATGACGGCCGTTGAACAGCCGGTTGACGTCCAGTTCGAGGTAACGCTCGCCGCGGCGCATGGCCTCGGGGTTGCCGAACAGGAACAGGATACGGGTACGGGGCTTGATCTCCCCACGGGCGATGCCCTGCAGCAAGCGGTCGGCCAATTCGATCGGCGCGGTTTCGTTGCCATGGATGCCGGACGACAGCAGCACGTCGCTGCCGTTGTCCCGCGCCTCAGGAGGCCGCACTTCCAGCGCGCCCTCACTGAGCCAGCGCAGTTGCACGCCGTCGACAGTCAGTTGAATTTTTTGCGCCGGTTCGCGACCGGCGAGGGTCAGTTCAAGCAGTTTGCCGAGGGCGAGCATACGCAGCTTCCTTAGTGGTTGCAGCCAGGACCGTGGACGTGATCGTCGTCATCACCTTCAACGTCGGCCGGTTCCATTTCCAGTTGCAGGCTCATCAGGTTGGTGGCCAATGGGCGCATCAGCAGGTTGGCGTATTCCGCGTCGCCTTCTTCCACGTCCACGCCGATCAGCAGTTGGCCACGGCCGTCGTGCTGGATCCAGATCTCCTTGCCCTGCCACACCACGGCGACGCGGGTGCAGGAAGTTTCCAGCTGGGTGCCGTCGGTGTCTTCAAGGATCAGTTTCAGGGTGTCGGTGGTCATAAATAGTTCTCAGCCGTGCGGCGTTAATTGATCTGGAAAGGATAAACCGAGCCCAGTTTAAGGATTTGCGTCAGTTCATCCAGTGCCGTCCGGCACTCAAGCAGCAATTGCGGGTCAGCCAGGTCGGTTTCCCGCAGGCTGTCGCGGTAGTGCTTGTCGACCCATTGGGTCAGCGTGTCGTACAACGGCGCCGTCATGATAACCCCTGGGTTGACCGCCGCCAGTTCGGTTTCATTCAAGGCTACACGCAAGCGCAGGCACGCCGGGCCACCGCCGTTCTGCATGCTTTGCTTGAGGTCGAAGACTTTGACTTCACGGACCAGCCCGCCGGAGGACGTCAGGCCTTGCAGGTACTGCCAGACACGCTCGTTGGCGCGGCATTCTTCCGGCACGATCAGCAGCATCGAACCGTCGGCGCGGGTCAGCAGCTGGCTGTTGAACAGGTAGGAACGCACCGCGTCTTCAACACCCACCTGGGCCCGTGGCACGCAGATCGACTGGAAATTGCCGCCGAGCTTGCCGAGCTTGCCCTGCAATTCACCGAGCATCTGATCGGTATTGAGGAACGCATCCTCGTGATAGAACAGCACCTCGCCATTGCCCACCGCGATCACATCGTTGTGGAACACACCGGCATCGATCACCGCCGGGTTCTGCTGGGCGTAGACCACGCCGTCATCCCGCAGGCCGTGCAGGCGCGCGACCGCCTGGGAAGCTTCAAGGGTCTGGCGTGCCGGGTACTTTTGCGGCGCCGGGTAGCGGGTGTCGAACGCGCTGCGGCCGAACACGAAAAACTCTACGCCCGCCTCGCCATAGTCCCGGCAGAAACGCGTGTGGTTGGCCGCGCCTTCGTCACCGAACTGCGCCACCGCCGGTAATGCGGCGTGGTGGGCGAAGTGCTTCTGGTCAGCGAACATCGCCCCCAGCACGCGGCTGGTGGTCGGGTGTTCGATGCTGCGGTGGTATTTGCAGTTGAGGTTGGCGGCGGTGAAATGCACGCGGCCGTCAAAGGTGTCGGCGCTCGGGCTGACGGTCGCGGCATTGGCCACCCACATGCTCGACGCCGAGCAACTGGCAACCAGCAGCGGCATGGCTTGCTTGGCGGCCTGCTGGATGACTTGTGCGTCGGTGCCGGCAAAACCGAGGTTGCGCAAGGCGGCCACATCCGGACGTTCCTGGGGCGCCAGCACACCTTGCACAAAGCCCATTTCCATCAGGGCCTTCATCTTCGCCAAGCCTTGCAGCGCAGCTTCCTTCGGGTTGGAGGACTGCTGGCTGTTGCTTTGGGACGCGACGTTGCCGTAGGACAAGCCGCCGTAGTTATGGGTCGGCCCCACTAGACCGTCAAAATTGACTTCACAGGATTTCATCGGCGAGGCTCCACGAACATCTGTATTTTTATAGGCATCAAATTACTTGAACACACCACAAATCAAGTGTGGGAGCGGGCTTGCTCGCGAAAGCGGTGGTTCAGTCGCCTGAAATGTTGA
>NZ_JBSVWQ010000388.1:0-2867 GCF_054071215.1 Pseudomonas sp. SDO5522_S412
AGTCAGCATGGATGTCGAATGGTAGACCGCTTTCGCGAGCAAGCCCGCTCCCACATTTTTGACCGCATTTCACATCGAATTTGATGCACCCCTAATAACAAGAATCCCCGGGAGCCCGCTTATGTCGGTCGATCCGCAACACCTGCTTCGCGAGCTGTTTGCCACAGCCATCGACGCCGCCCACCCCCGGCAAGTCCTCGAACCCTATCTGCCCGCCGACCGCAGCGGCCGTGTCATCGTGATCGGCGCCGGCAAAGCCGCCGCCGCCATGGCGCTGGTGGTGGAAAACTGCTGGCAAGGCGAAGTCTCGGGCCTGGTGGTCACCCGCTACGGCCACGGCGCACCCTGCAAGAAAATCGAAGTGGTCGAAGCCGCGCACCCAGTGCCGGACGCCGCAGGCCAGGCCGTGGCCAAGCGTGTGCTGGAGCTGATCAGCAACCTGGGCGAAGACGACCGCGTGATCTTCCTGCTCTCCGGCGGCGGCTCTGCACTGCTCGCCCTTCCGGCCGCCGGCATCACCCTGGCGGACAAGCAAGCGATCAACAAGGCCCTGCTCAAATCCGGCGCCACCATTGGCGAGATGAACTGCGTGCGCAAGCACCTCTCGGCGATCAAGGGCGGGCGCCTGGCCAAGGCAAGCTGGCCTGCCACCGTCTACACCTACGCGATTTCCGATGTACCGGGCGACCAGGCCACGGTCATCGCTTCCGGCCCCACTGTTGGCGACCCCAGCACCTCGCAACAGGCGCTGGCGATTCTCAAGCGCTACCAGATTGAAATCCCGGCGTCGGTGCGCACCTGGCTGCAAAGCCCGGAGTCGGAAACCGTCAAGCCCGGGGACCCGGTGCTCGCCCGCAGCCATTTCCAACTGATCGCCCGTCCGCAGCAATCCCTGGAAGCGGTGGCGGTGAAAGTCCGCCAGGCCGGTTTCAGCCCGCTGATCCTCGGCGACCTGGAAGGCGAAGCGCGGGACGTGGCCAAGGTGCACGCCGGTATCGCCCGGCAAATCATCCAGCACGGCCAACCCCTGGCGGCGCCTTGCGTGATCCTCTCCGGCGGCGAAACCACCGTCACCGTACGCGGCAATGGCCGTGGCGGACGCAACGCCGAATTCCTGCTGAGCCTCACCGACAGCCTCAAGGGCCTGCCCGGCGTCTACGCCCTGGCGGGTGACACCGACGGCATCGACGGCTCGGAAGACAATGCCGGCGCGATCATGACGCCCACCAGCTACGCCCGCGCCGAAGCCCTGGGCTTGAGCGCCAGTGACGAGCTGGACAACAACAATGGCTACGGCTACTTCGCGGCCCTCGACGGCTTGATCATCACCGAGCCGACCCGCACCAACGTCAACGATTTCCGCGCCATTCTGATACTTGAAAGCCCTGAAAGAGAGTCCCCTGAACATGACGCCTGACAAGAAGGTCAAGATCCTCGCCACGCTGGGCCCGGCCACCGACAGCATCGACGACATCCGCGAGCTGGTGGAAGCCGGGGTGAATATCTTTCGCCTGAACTTCAGCCATGGCGATCATGCCGACCACGCCCAACGCTACCAGTGGATTCGCCAGGTGGAGCGCCAGCTCAATTATCCCCTCGGCATCCTGATGGACCTGCAAGGGCCGAAGCTGCGGGTGGGGCGTTTTGCCGAAGGAAAAGTGCAACTGATTCGCGGCCAGGCCCTGCGCCTGGACCTGGACTCGACACCCGGTGACCAGCGGCGGGTCAACCTGCCCCACCCGGAAATCATCGCGGCCCTGCAGCCCGGCATGGACCTGCTGCTGGACGACGGCAAGCTGCGCCTGCGGGTGATCACCAAGCACGCCGATGCCATCGACACCACCGTGCTCAACGGCGGTGAACTGTCGGACCGCAAAGGCGTGAACGTACCCCAGGCATTGCTGGAGCTCAGCCCGCTGACGGCCAAGGACCGCCGCGACCTGAGCTTCGGCCTGGAACTGGGAGTGGACTGGGTGGCGCTGTCGTTTGTGCAACGCCCGGAAGACATCCGCGAAGCCCGCGAGTTGATCGGCGACAAGGCGTTCCTGATGGCCAAGATCGAGAAGCCCTCGGCGGTGCAGCGCCTGCAGGAAATCGCCGAGCTGAGCGACGCGATCATGGTCGCCAGAGGCGACCTGGGGGTGGAAGTGCCGGCGGAAAGCGTGCCGCAAATCCAGAAGGACATCATTGGTGTGTGCCGCCAGTTGGGTAAACCGGTGGTGGTGGCCACGCAGATGCTTGAATCCATGCGCTTCTCCCCGGCGCCGACCCGTGCCGAAGTCACCGACGTGGCCAACGCAGTGGCGGAAGGGGCGGATGCGGTGATGCTGTCGGCGGAAACCGCTTCCGGTGAATACCCGTTGGAGGCCGTGCTGATGATGAGCAAGATCATTCGCCAGGTGGAAAATGGCCCGGATTACCAGACCCAGCTGAACGTCAGCCGGCCCAAGGCGGATGCCACGGTGTCGGACGCCATCAGCTGTGCGATCCGCCGTATCAGCAGCATCCTGCCGGTGGCAGTGCTGGTGAACTACAGCGAGTCGGGCAGCTCCACCTTGCGGGCGGCGCGGGAACGGCCGGCGGTGCCGATTCTGAACCTGACACCGAACCTGTCGACGGCGCGACGCTTGAGCGTGGCGTGGGGCGTGCATTCGGTGGTGAACGATCGGCTGCGGCAGGTGGATGAGGTGTGTTCCACGGCGTTGGAGATTGCCCAGGCACAGGGTATGGCGGAGCGTGGGGATACGTTGGTGATTACTGCTGGGGTGCCATTCGGGCAGCCAGGGTCGACCAATTCGTTGCGGATCGAGACATTGATCTAATCCCCTGTGGCGAGGGAGCTTGCTCCCGCTGGACTGCGCAGCAGG
>NZ_JBSVWQ010000389.1:0-2859 GCF_054071215.1 Pseudomonas sp. SDO5522_S412
GTCAATATATCTGGTGACTGAACCACCGCATTCGCGAGCAAGCCCGCTCCCACATTTTGATCCGGTTTCACTTTGAATCCTTCGTAAATCCATCCATGCAAACCGCACCCATGACCGGCAAAACCCAATCCTCATCCAAAATCGCCCGCGTCCTGTTCGGCCTGCTGGCCTACGTCAGCCTGGGCATCGGCTTGATTGCGATTGTGGTACCGGGCTTGCCCACCACCGAGTTCATCCTGCTGGCCGCCTGGGCCGCCACCAAAAGCTCGCCGCGCCTGAGTGCCTGGCTGGAAAACCACCGGCTGTTCGGGCCGATCCTGTTCAATTGGCGCAATGGCAGGATCATCGCCCGCCGGGCCAAAGTCAGCGCCACCGTGAGCATGCTGCTGTGCGCCGGCCTGATGCTGGTGATGCTCGACCACGGCTGGCCGATCTACCTGGCCATCGCCGGAATGAGCATGGGCAACCTGTGGATCTGGTCGCGACCGGAACGTCTCCCGCAACCCACCTGACACCCTGACTACCGCTCATCGGCTCCCGCTCATGAACTGCCGGCCCAAGCCGATGTTCCGGGCATAGCGCCGAATGGACTCGCGTGAGCTTGCATACTAATAAGTCCATTCGCGGGTACTTCTATGTTCGACACCCTCTCCATTCGCTTGAAAATCGTGCTGTTGTCCGGTCTGTGCCTGCTGGGGGTGATCGCCCTGGTGGTCGGCATGAACCTGTACCAGACCAACCAGAACGACGAACTCATCAGCGATTCAAGCTCGCGAATGCTCACCGACAGTGTGCAGAACCTGCTGCAGGCCAAGGCCGCCGAGCAAGCGGTGCAACTGCAAAAAACCTTCGGTGAAAGCCTGTTGGTGGTGACGGCCCTGGCCGACCAGATCAAGGACCTGCGCACTCTGGCCGGCAAGCGCTCGTTGGATGCCGGGGCCCTGCGTGAAGAACTCAACCACAGCCTGAAAACCGCCTTCGACCGCAACACCAAGGTGCTCGGCATCTGGCTGTCGTTCGAGCCCAACGCCCTCGATGGCAAAGACAGTGAATTCGTCAATGATGCCGCCCGTGTGTCCAACGAAAAAGGCCGCTTTTCCAGCTACTGGAGCCGCGCCGGCGGTGAAGGCCTGAACACCGTGATGGTCGAGGATGACCTGACCAAGACCACCCTCAACCTCAGCGGCACGCCCTACAACATCTGGTACACCTGCCCACGAGACACAAAAAACACCTGCCTGCTGGACCCGTATGAAGACACCGTGGCCGGCAAGCCGGTGTTGATGACCACCATTTCCCTGCCGCTGCTGGTCGACGGCAAAGTGATCGGCGTGGTCGGTGTGGACCTCGCCCTCAATGCCCTGCAAGCGGCGACCGATGCGGCGCAAAAAGAACTGTTCAACGGCGCCGGAATTCTCGAAATACTGTCCGGTAACGGCTTGATCGCCGGCTACAGCGGCGAGCCGGCCAAAGTCGGCAAAAACCTGGTGGACACCCTCGGTGCGGAAGGCAAAGAGATCGTGCAACTGCTGGCCAGCGATACCCGCAAGATCCGCGAGGAAGACGGCACGATTCGCGCCGTGTACCCGGTCAAACCGATTGCCGACGCCAAATCCTGGGGCGTGGTGATCAAACTGCCCAAACAAGTGCTGCTGGCAGACTCGCTCAAACTCCAGGCGGTGCTCGACAAGGCCCAGGCCAGTGGCACCGTCAAGGCGTTGCTGGTAGGCGCAGCCGCCGGGCTGCTGGGCCTGTTGCTGATCTGGCTGACCGCCACCGGCGTGACCCGGCCGATCAACAGCGTGGCCGCCATGCTCAAGGAAATCGCCAGCGGCGACGGCGACCTCACCCAGCGCCTGGCCTACGGTAAAAAAGATGAACTGGGGGAACTGGTGAACTGGTTCAACCGCTTCCTCGACAAGCTGCAGCCGACCATCGCGCAGATCAAGCAAAGCATCACCGAAGCCCGTGGCACCGCCGACCAGTCCTCGGCAATCGCGCGCCAGACCAGCGAAGGCATGCAGGTGCAGTTCCGTGAGATCGACCAGGTGGCCACCGCCTCGAATGAAATGAGCGCCACCGCCCACGACGTGGCCAACAGCGCCTCCAACGCCGCCAGCGCGGCCCGCGGCGCCGACCAGTCAGCCCGCGAAGGCATGCAGATCATTGAACGCAGCACCCGCGACATCACCACCCTGGCCGAAGAAGTCAGCAAGGCCGTGACCGAAGTCGAAGCCCTGGCGGTGAACAGCGAGCAGATCGGCTCGGTACTGGAAGTGATCCGCAGCATCGCCGAACAGACCAACCTGCTGGCCCTGAACGCTGCGATTGAAGCGGCGCGAGCCGGGGAAAGCGGGCGCGGTTTTGCGGTGGTGGCCGACGAGGTGCGCAACCTGGCCAAGCGCACCCAGGATTCAGTGGAGGAGATTCGCCTGGTGATCGAACGCATCCAGACTGGCACCCGTGGAGTGGTGGCGACCATGCATTCGAGCCAGACCCAGGCGCAGAACAACGCCGGGCAGATTCATCAGGCGGTGCAGGCCCTGGGCAAGATCAGCGATGCGGTAACGGTGATCAGCGACATGAACCTGCAAATCGCCAGCGCCGCCGAGCAGCAAAGTGCGGTGGCCGAGGAGGTCAACCGCAACGTCTCGGCGATCCGCACGGTGACCGAAACCCTGACCGGCCAGGCCACCGAATCGGCGGCCATCAGCAGCCAGCTCAACGCCCTGGCCAGCCAGCAGATGAAGCTGATGGATCAGTTTCGGGTTTGACCCGAGCTTGAAGCCAGTAAGCACCAAATGTGGGAGCGGGCTTGCCCGCGAATGCGGTGGATCAGTCGGTACATGTATTGACTGA
>NZ_JBSVWQ010000390.1:0-2834 GCF_054071215.1 Pseudomonas sp. SDO5522_S412
TGGCTTGATCGCGAACGCGGTGTGTCAGTCGCCAGAGGTATTGACTGACCCACCGTATTCGCGAGCAAGCCCGCTCCCACATAAACCCGATTCCACAGGGGATAGGCGGTGTGGTTAGAAGTGGTACTTCACCAACAGGCTCGCAGTGTCCTGGTTGGTCTCGAACGCGCCGCTGTCCTGGATCCCGTACTTGTTCTTCCAGTAGTCGTATTCGATACCGACATACAACTGCTTCTCGCCCCAATGCAACGCCTTGCCCAGGTCATATTTGATCTGCGGGTTGAAGTGCAGGTTGGCGTGGTAAGTGCCGCGGGCGTTCTTGTCGTTATCCACCACCCAGTCCATGAAGCCGTCGATCAGCACATTGGAGTTGCCCACCGGGATCGTGTACGACCACACCGGTGTGATCTGCCATACGCCGTCACCCGGGCGATTGCCTTCGGTCTGGCGCTGGTAGAAGTTCAGCTGGAAGTAGTCGAAACCAGGGATTGCCAGGTCGAAGCCCGGGCCGAGCAAGTACGACTCGTTGTCGCCTTCGCCGAACTCGTAAGTGAACGCCAGCAACACGTCCTTGATCGGACCGAACGACAAGTCCTTGTCGAAAATCTTGCCGAACGACAAGCGTGGGCTGAACTCACCGTAGTAAGTACTCGGGCCGACATTGCCGTCTTCCTTGCCGTTGTAAAAGATGCGGTCGAGGAAGAAGAAGTTGTCGCCGTACTTCCACGCATCGGCGTGTTCGAAGGTCACGGTTTGCTGGATCTGCGGGTTAACAGTGAAGTTCTTGCCCCACAGATAAGTCAGGCTGTTGTTCTGCCACTGCAGCAGATCACCGGCCATGGCCTGGCCCCCGGCCAGCAGGGATCCTGCCAGCATCAGGCTGTTCACGGTACGTTTCATTCGGTTGCTCCCGAGGTAAAGGTTTCTGGTTTTTTTTCTAAGCGGACGCTCTGGTGTGGCGTCTTTTGGCTTGCCGCAAAAATCGTCTGTTCGGTCAGCTTTGATGCTTTTAGCAAGAGCTGCGCCAAGGTGTTTAAAAAGCCAAAAAATCCCCGTCGGCTGTGATGAACACAGTCGAATTCGGAGAGTTTTTGCACACGTTGGCTGCGGACGTGGGGCCGGGATAAGTTGGCCTTGCAGTCAGCTTTTACATTCGCTGTTTTTTTTTGAGTCGATTTGAGCGGGCGCCGAGAATACTGACTCCCAGGCCTGTGCTCAAGTGCGCCGTTAAAGAGCGCGCGGGGCGAGAATGGGGCACGGCGCGTGGCCGGCCCCGGGTGAATGGCGTACATGGTGTGTTCCCTGATCGTTATTGTTTTTGTTGTGACGCAGGAATCAATGTGGGTGTGCGTGAGCGCTTGGGGCAGCACGTTCGGCGCCACCCAGGATGTTGAATAACAGGTTCAGCGACAGCGCGCTGATCGTGGCCATGGCGATGCCGCTGTGAGTGATCGGGCTCATCCATAGCGGCAGCTGTGCAAAGAATTCGGGACGTACCACCGGGATCAATCCCATGCCGATACTCACCGCCACCAGCAATTGGTTACGGCGGTCGGCAATGTCGGCTTCCTGGAGGATCTTGATCCCGGTGGCTGCCACCATGCCGAACATGGCAATCGCCGCGCCGCCCAGCACTGCGGGTGGAATCGACGCTACCAAAAAGGCGGCCTTGGGCAGCAGGCTCAGCACAATCAGGAACGCGCCGGCCACGATCGTCACCGAACGGCAGCGCACGCCGGTCATCTGCACCAGGCCGATGTTCTGCGCGAACGAGGAGTGGGTGAAGGTGTTGAAGAACCCGGCAAAAAACGATGCGCCGGCGTCACACAACAGGCCACGGCGGAGCATTTTCGGCGTGACTTCCTGGCCGGTGATCTTGCCCAGGGCGAGGAACATCCCGGTGGACTCGACGAAGATGATCACCACCACCAGGCACATCGACAGGATCGGCGCCAACTCGAACTTGGGCATGCCGAAATGCAGTGGCGTCACCACTTGCACCCACGGGGCGCGCGCCAGGCCGCTGAGGTCGACCATGCCGATCATCCCGCACAGCCCGTAGCCGAGGGCCATGCCGATCAGCACCGAGATATTCACCCAGAAGCCGCGCATGAAACGGTTGATCAGCAGGATGGTGGCCAGCACCAGCGCGGCAATCGCCAGGTAAATCGGTGAGCCAAACGTGGACGCCGCTGCGCCACCGCCGGCCCAATTGACCGCGACGGGAAACAGCGAAAGACCAATGGCGGTGATCACGGTACCGGTCACCAGCGGTGGAAAGAAGCGCACTACCTTGGACATGAACGGCGCGATCACCATGCCGAAAAAACCGGCGGCGATGGTCGCACCGAAGATCCCCTGCAGGCCGATGCCGGGCATGCCGGCCATGGCCACCATGCTGCCGACAGCGGCGAAACTGGCGCCCATCATCACCGGCATACGAATGCCTACCGGGCCGATACCGAAGGACTGGACCATGGTTGCGATGCCCGCCACCAGCAGGTCGGCGTTGATCAGGAAGGCGATTTCTTCACGGCTCAGGCCCGCGGCCTGGCCGATGATCAAAGGCACGGCGACGGCGCCACCGTACATCAGCAAGACGTGTTGCAGGCCTACCAGAATCAGTTGCAAGAGGGGCAGCCGCACCATGGCGGGCGCGGCAGGAGTCTGCGTTTCTAGCTGGGACATGCAACACCTCGGATCTTTTTATTGTTGTGTTGTTCGGCATTCAATTGCCGGGTGGAACTCATTCGTCAAAGCACACCGCAGATCCCATGTGGGAGCGGGCTTGCTCGCGAACGCGGTGGTTCAGTCACCTGAAGTGTTGAATGACA
>NZ_JBSVWQ010000391.1:0-2823 GCF_054071215.1 Pseudomonas sp. SDO5522_S412
GCCGGATTTATTGCCTGACCCACCGCATTCGCGAGCAAGCCCGCTCCCACATGGGATCTCCATCGTTTTAGAGATCGTGAACCATGAACGCTATTTTTGACTTCACCAAGCAGCGCATCCTCGTCACCGGCGCCAGCAGCGGCATCGGCCGGGAAATTGCCCTCCAACTGATCGCCAGCGGCGCCCAGGTGTTTGCCCTGGGCCGCGACGCTCAGGCCCTGGCCCAGCTCGGTTGCGAAACCCTGTGCCTGGACATCGCCAACAGCGCCGCCCTGGACCTGGCCCTGCAAGGCCTGCCGCCGATGCATGGACTGGTCAACTGCGCCGGCATTTCCCGCCTGGAACCCGCCGCGGCCATCAGCGCCGAAGCCTTCGACCAGGTGATGAATGTCAACGCCCGCGCCGCGGCCCAGGTCGCCAGCCGTATCGCTGCGGCGATGATTGAAGCGAAGATTCCCGGCAGCATCGTCAACGTCTCAAGCCAGGCCTCACTGGTAGCCCTGGACGATCACCTCGGCTACTGCGCCTCCAAGGCCGCACTGGACGCCATCACCCGCGTGCAATGCGCCGAATGGGGCCGCTTCGGAATTCGCGTCAACAGCGTCAACCCCACCGTCACCCTCACGCCCATGGCACAGATGGCCTGGTCGGCGCCCGCCAAGCGCGACCCGGCATTGGCGGCGATTCCCCTGGGGCGATTTGCCGAAACGGCGGAAGTGGCCCTGCCGGTGTTGTTCCTGCTGAGCGATGCCGCCAGCATGATCAGCGGCGTCAGCCTGCCGATCGACGGCGGCTACACCAGCCGCTAGCCGTTCTCCAGCTTGCCGGCGATCACCACCTTGTCCCGCGGTTTGTGCGGGTCTTCGAGACGATCCAGCAGCAGCCGCACCGCGCTGCTGCCGGCCAGTGACGCGTCGTGGGCCACGCAGGCAATCGGCACGCCGAAGATATCGGCAAAGGGCAGGCGGTCGATGCCGCAGATGGTCAGGCTGTCGTGGGGGATGTTGTGCATGCGCAGCGCACGCAGCGCGCCGAGGGTGATCAACTGGTTGAAGCCCATGATCGCGTCCGGCGCCGAGTGTTCGGCCAGGTAGTCGAGGGTGTGCAGGTAGGAGGGCATCAGCGTGTAGTCACCGGCACACACTTCAACGTGCACCTGAGGGTGCGCGGCCAGGACTTCTTTCAGGCCCTTGAGGCGCTCCATGGTGATGCGCGAATGTTCGGGCCCGGTCAGCACCAGCAGGCGCTTGAGGTTCGGGGTTTGCCGCACCAGGTACTGCGCCGCCTCGATGCCGCTGTGATAGTTGTCCAGCACCACGCGGCTGAACGGGCTGTCGTGGATCGTGCGATCGAGCAGCACCACCGGCGTCTTGCCGTTACCCAGGCGCTCCAGATAGTCCGGCTGGTAGCTGGGCTCGTCGGAGACCGGCGACAGGATGATCCCCGCCACGCGGTAGCCCAGCAGCGTGTCGACTGCCTTGCTTTCCAGTTCTTCCAGTTCGTCGGTATCCACCAGCATGATGGTGTAGCCGTGCTTTTTCGCCTCGCGGGAAATCGCCTTGATCATCTCGCTGTAGAAGGGGTTGTCGACCGAAGCGGTGATCACGCCGATGATCAGGCTCTCGCTGCGCTTGAGCCCGCGGGCAAAGGCGTTGGGCACATAGTCCAGCTCCCGCGCCACTTCGAGAATCCGCGCCAGGGTGGCGGGCTTGACCAGGTCGGGTTTGCTCAGCGCCCGGGACACCGTGATGGTGGTCATGTTGACCCGTTTGGCGATGTCGCTGATGGTGACGGACTTTTTCTTGTTCATCGGCAGGGGGGAACCAGGAGAAAACAACCTGAGGCTACCATGGGCACGGCTTCAAATCACCGGATCCCAGCGCTGCGACCAATCCTTTTCCGCCTCCACCACCGCCCGCAGCAACCCCAGCGCCTGCTGCAAAACCGCCGAGTCGCGCTCGCGGGAATACACCAGGTACGTCGGGAAGCTGAACTCCGGCGCCTTGGGCACCCGTTCCATCACACCGCTGTCGAGGTAGCTCTGTACGACCCGCGTGCGGAAATACCCGGCACCGCCGTTTTCCAGGATGTACTGCAACGCCAGTGGCCCCAGATTGAAACTCAGGGCTGCGCGGGCCTTGTCCGGCAGTGCGGCGTCGTGCTGCTGGCGAAAGCCCTGGCCCCAGTCGATATACACGTAGGGCTCGGGCCGGGCGGCCAGTTGCACCAGGATCAGTTTTTCTTCCAGCACCTGCTCCACCTGCAACCCCGGCCAGTATTGCGGCTGGAACACCAAGGCGGCGTCCAGCACCCCCAGCTCCAGTTGGCGCAACAGGTACTCGCCTTCGCGAATCTCGGTGCGCAAGGCATGACCGGGGATGTGTTCACGCAAGGCCTGGGCCCAGCCGAGCATCAGCGGGTTGCACAGGCTGACTTCGCCACCGATGTGCAGCACGTTGCGGTAGCCGTCGGGTAATGGCAGGTCGCGGCGTGCGGCTTCCCAGGTCTGGACAAGCTGGTTGGCGTAGACCACGAACGCCTCGCCGTCCGGGGTCAGGCGGGCCCCGGCGCGGTTGCGCACGAACAGGGTGCTGTTGAGCTGGCTTTCGAGGTTTTTGACCCGGGCGGTGATTGCCGTCTGGGTGACGTGCAGTTTCTCGGCCGCCGCGGCGAGGCTGCCGCAGCGGGTGATTTCGAGGAAGGTGCGTGCCAGTTCGATGTCCATGAAACCCCCTTGGATGATAGGAGGCATTGTAGGGGCTGATGATTGGAATACGGACAAAAATGTGGGAGCGGGCTTGCTCGCGAAGGCGGTGTGTCAGT
>NZ_JBSVWQ010000392.1:0-2812 GCF_054071215.1 Pseudomonas sp. SDO5522_S412
CGACATGTGTTGACTGACACACCGCTTTCGCGAGCAAGCCCGCTCCCACATTTTTGATCGTGTTTTGTCAGCAGTCAGGTCACCAGTTGGTTGATTTCGATAATGGGCAGTAGGACGGCCATGACGATGACCAGCACAACGGCCCCCATCACCACGATCATCAGTGGCTCAAGCAACGCCGTCATGCCCATCGCCCGACGCTCGATATCCCGCGACAGGGTTTGCGCCGCGCGTTCGAGCATCGGCGGCAGCGAGCCGGTTTTTTCGCCGCTGGCGATCAGGTGGATCAGCACGGGCGGAAAGACCTTTTCCACCGCCAGCGCAGGAGCCAGGTTGACGCCCTCGCGCACCTTGGCCGTCGCGTCGCTGACACACTGGCTCAGGCGGTCGTTGGACAAGGTCTGGCGCGCCGCTTCCAGGGCGCGCAACAACGGCACGCCCGCCCCGCCGAGAATCGCCAGGGTCGAGGCAAACCGCGCGGTGTTGAGGCCCAGTACAAAGCGCCCGATCAACGGCAGGCGCAACACCCGGCTGTGCCAGCTCAACCGTGCCACGGGGTTGCGCAGGTACAGGCGCCAGCTCCAGAAACCACCCACGATCCCGGCAAAACACAGCCAGCCCCAGGCGCGGATGAAGTCACTCGCATTGAGCATCGCCAACGTCAGGCCCGGCAGGTCCTGGCGGGCCTGGGAAAACGCACTGACCACCTGCGGCACCACGTAGCTGAGCAGGAAAATCACAATGCCGATGGACACCAGCCCCACCACGCCCGGGTAGATAAACGCCGTGAGGATCTTGCCCCGCAGGTTATTGCGTTCCTCGATGTAGTCGGCGAGGCGCTCCATGACCTGGGCCAGGTCGCCGGACTCCTCCCCCGCCGCGATCAGCGCCCGATAGATCGACGGAAAGTCCCGGGGCCGGGCGGCCAACGCATCGGCCAGGCGCATGCCGCTGCGCACATCGGCGCGCACCGCGCTCAAGGTCTGGGCAATGTGTTTTTTCTCGGCTTGCTCCACCGTGGCGCTCAACGCGGCCTCCAGTGGCAGGCTCGCACCGAGCAGGCTCGCCAGCTGGCGCGTGGCCCAGGCCAGGTCATTGTCCGAGAGTTTGGCGCTGAACCGGCCGCCACCGCCGGCACGCTCGTTGTTGTTCTCGACCTGCACCCGCAAGGCCGTCAGGCCACGGCTGCGCAGGTGGGCAAACGCGCCGCTCTGGCTGTCTGCCTCAAGGTGCCCGGACTCCAGCTTGCCGCTGGCGTCGGCGGCTTCGTAGCGGTATCGGTTCATCAGGCGTCCCGTGTTACGCGCAGGATTTCTTCGGGGGCGGTGGCGCCGCTACGTACCCAGCGTTCGCCATCCTCACGCATGCTGAACATGCCGGCGCGGCGTGCGGCGGCCTTCAAGGCCTGCTCGCCGGCGCCCTGGTGGATCAGCCCGCGCAGCTCGTCGTCGATGCAGAACAATTCATGGATACCGGTACGCCCGCTGTAACCGATCTGGTTGCACTGCGCGCACCCGACAGGCCGCCAGGTGCCGGGCGCGGCCGGGTCTTCCTGCTTGCAGTGCGGGCACAGCCGACGCACCAGGCGCTGGGCCAATACGCCGAGCAGTGACGAGGCCAGCAGGAACGGTTCGACGCCCATGTCGATCAAGCGGTTGACCGCCGAGACGGCGTCGTTGGTGTGCAGGGTGGCGAGCACCAAGTGGCCCGTGAGCGAGGCCTGGACGGCAATTTGTGCGGTCTCCAGGTCGCGGATTTCGCCGATCATGATGATGTCCGGGTCCTGGCGCAGGATTGCCCGCAGGGCCAGGGCGAAGGTCATGTCGATCTTGGCGTTGACCTGGATCTGGCTGATGCCCGGCAGGTCGTATTCCACCGGGTCTTCGACGGTCAGGATATTGCTGGTGCTCGCATCCAGCCGGGCCAGGGCGGCGTAGAGGCTGGTGGTCTTGCCGCTGCCGGTGGGGCCGGTGACCAGCACGATGCCGTGGGGTTGGCGGATCAGGGTGTCGAGTTTGGCCAGGACGGCGGGGTCCATGCCGAGGGTTTCCAGTTGCAGGCGGCCGGCTTGTTTGTCCAGCAGGCGCATCACTACGCGCTCGCCATGGCCGGTGGGCACGGTGGAGACGCGGATATCAATGGGGCGACCGGCCACGCGCAGGGCGATGCGGCCGTCCTGGGGCAGGCGTTTTTCGGCGATATCGAGTTGGGCCATGATCTTGATGCGTGAGACCAAGGCGCCGTGCAGGGCCTTGCGCGGGGACACCACGTCACGCAGCGTGCCGTCGACGCGGTAGCGCACCACGGAGTGGGTTTCGTAGGGTTCGATGTGGATGTCGCTGGCTTCGTCGCGGGCGGCCTGGGTGAGCAAGGCGTTGATCATGCGGATCACCGGGGCGCCGTCCTGGGTGTCGAGCAGGTCGGTGATTTCGGGGATGTCTTGCATGAGGCGGTCGAGGTCGACTTCGTTTTCGGCGGCGCCCACGACGGCGGCGGCGCTGCCGGTGTCGGCGTAGGCAGTGGCCAGGAGGCCGTCGAGTTCGTCGTCGCGCACCTGGATGAGGTGGGTTTGGCCGAACTGGCGGTGGACTTCGCTGATGGACCAGCCGGGGGTCGAGGGGCAAATGGTCAGCGTCGGGCCCTGGGTTCCCGGGTGGAGGAGGATGCGTTGGGATTTGGCCCAGGCGTAGGGCAGGAGGCTCATGCTTTTGGGCTTCGTTTGGTTGAGTACATATCCATTCCTTCGGTAACGGCTTCGATTGGTTCCGCTCTTACAGCGGCTCACTTTTGAACAGCGCAAAAGTAAGCAAAA
>NZ_JBSVWQ010000393.1:0-2694 GCF_054071215.1 Pseudomonas sp. SDO5522_S412
TCCGGTGACTGACACTGCGCATTCGCGAGCAAGCCCGCTCCCACATTTGGATCGCCTCGACCCAGGGTTATGGGTAAGATACCGGCCTTTCGCGCAGCCCTTGCTGCGCCCTGCCGACTAAGTCTTGCCCATGCCTTTCGAACTCAGCGTTGACCTCACCACCCTGGCGATCCTCGCCGTGGTTGCCTTTATCGCCGGTTTCATCGACGCCATCGCCGGCGGTGGCGGCCTGCTCACCACGCCCGCCCTGCTGACCGCCGGCATGCCGCCCCACCTGGTGCTGGGCACCAACAAGCTCAGTTCCACCTTCGGCTCGGCCACTGCCAGCTTTACCTTCTACCGGCGCAAGCTGTTTCATCCGCGCCAGTGGGTGCATGCCATCGTCGGCACCCTGGTCGGTGCACTCACCGGCGCGGTCGTGGCCCATTACCTGCCGGCAGAAACCCTGAACAAGATGCTCCCGGTGATTGTGTTCGGCTGCGGTTTGTATTTGCTGTTCGGCGGCACGCCCAAGGCGGCGCTGGACAACGACGCACCGATCAAGAAGAAATGGCAGTCCACCCAGGGCTTTGGCCTGGGTTTCTACGACGGCGTCGCCGGCCCGGGCACCGGGGCCTTCTGGACCGTGAGTACCATGCTGTTGCACCCCATCGACTTGGTAAAGGCCAGCGGCGTGGCGCGCAGCATGAACTTCGTCAGCAACGCGGCGGCGCTGACGGTGTTCATTTTCAATGGCTCGGTAGACTGGATTGTCGGCCTGTGCATGGGCGTGTCGGTGATGTGCGGCGCGTTTTTTGGCGCACGCAGCGCCATCAGCGGCGGCGCCAAGTTCATTCGCCCGGTGTTCATCACCGTGGTGCTCGGCCTGACGGTGCGCCTAGCCTGGCAGCACTGGTTCAGCGCGGCCTAGGCGACGGGCCAGGTAGAGGTCGATCAGGTAGCGCGCAATCGACCGCGACGCCGGCAACGGCGGCAGTTCATGGATGTTGAACCACTGCGCGTCTTCGATCTCGTCAGCCTGGGGCACAATGTCGCCGCCGGCGTACTCGGCGTGAAAGCCCAGCATCATCGAGTGCGGGAACGGCCAGCACTGGCTGCCCATGTACTGGATGTTCTTGACCTCCACCTGCACTTCTTCACGCACTTCGCGAATCAGGCAGTCCTCGGCCGACTCGCCCGGCTCGGCAAACCCCGCCAGGGTACTGTAGACCCCCGTGACAAAGCGCGGCGAGCGGGCCAGCAGGATCTCGTCGCCACGGGTCACCAGCACGATCATGCTCGGCGAGATACGCGGGTAGCTGCGCAGGTCACAGGCCTGGCAGAACATCGCCCGCTCCCGTGGCACCTGCACCATCGCCTGGCCGCAACTGCCACAAAAACGATGCTCCCGGGCCCAGGTGCCGATTTGCGCGGCGTAGCCCAGGACTTTGTACAGCGTGTGATCGCCCTGCAGCATGAATGCCCGCAGGCCCTGCCAGCCGCAGCCCGGAACGTCGGCGGGGCTGTTGAGTTCCAGCAGGTACACCGGCTCGCCGTCCAGGTGACCGATGCCATGCTCGGCGAACACCGAGAGGTCCTGGCGCTTGAGCCACTCCCGGGGAAACAGCGGGCCGTTCTGGTCGTGTAAAAAGCCTTCACGGCTGCGGGCCACGGCCCAGCCGCCCGGGGCGTCGTTGTCCAGCAGCGTTGTGGTAATCCAGCCTGGGGTCATGTTCAGTCAATCCACGAAGTCGGGTTTCTGCTTGCTCATATGGGCCGCGATGGCCACGCGCAAGTCGTTGGATTGCAACATAGCTGAGTTCCAGGTGGCAACGTATTCCAAACCGTCATTGATCGTGTGGTCACGCATGTAGCTGATCATCGCCTTGGTGCCGGTGACCGCGATCGGCGATTTGGCGGCGATTTCCCGGGCGATTTCCAGCACGCCGGCCAGCAGGCTCTGGTGATCGCTGTACACCCGATTCACCAGGCCGATGCTGCGGGCCTCTTCGGCACCGAACTGGCGGCCGGTGTAGGCCAGCTCACGGAGCATGCCGTCGCCGACAATGCGCGGCAGGCGTTGCAGGGTGCCGACGTCGGCGGCCATGCCGATGTCGATTTCCTTGATGGAGAATTGCGCATCTTCGGCGGCGTAGCGCATGTCACAGGCGCTGATCAGGTCGATGGCGCCGCCGATGCAGTAGCCATGGATCGCCGCGAGTACCGGCTTGCGGCAGTTGTCGACGGCGTTGAAGGAGGCTTGCAGTTCGAGGATCTTGCGCCGCAGCAGACGCGCGTTGCGGCCCACGTCCTTGCCGAAGTCATTGGCCACCGAGGCCAGCATCATCAGGTCGATGCCGGAGGAGAAATGCTTGCCGGCGCCGCTGATGACCACGGCACGCACCGCGTCGGTGTCTTCGACCCATTGGAAGATGTCGATGATCTCGGTCCAGAACGCCGCGTTCATCGCGTTGATCTTTTCCGGGCGATTGAGCTGCACATGGGCGACGTTGCCGCTGAGTTCGACGACAAAGGCTTGGTATTCGGACATGGCAGTGATCCTTGACTGGCGGCTGGAATAGGGGCCGAACTATAACAAGGCACCGCGTGAGGTGGTAAGGCTGTGCAAACGCCAAATTCGGGACTGAAGAACGATGAAGATCAAATGTGGGAGCTGGCTTGCCTGCGATGGCGGTGTATCAGTTAGCAAAGATG
>NZ_JBSVWQ010000394.1:0-2691 GCF_054071215.1 Pseudomonas sp. SDO5522_S412
CACATTTGAAATGCGTTCCAAATGTGGGAGCGGGCTTGCTCGCGAAGGCGGTATTGCAGGCGACGCGCCTCAATCAGACTCAACCTGCTCCATCATCCACTTCACAAAATCCCGCACCTTGGGCACTTCAGCCGAGTGCTCGGGGTAGGCAAGGTAATAGGCATCCTGGCTCGGCATCGCATGCTGCCAGGGGATCACCAGCTTGCCTTCGGCGAGCTCTTCTTCCACCAGAAACCTGGGCAGCAGCGCCACACCGCAGCCAACCTGTGCGGCGCGAATGCACATATAAAAGGTCTCGAAGCGCGGCCCATGGTAGCTGTGCTCGGTGTGATGACCCTGGGCGGCGAACCAGTCATGCCAGCCTTGCGGGCGCGAGGCGTTTTGCAGCAACACCAGTTCGCTCAGTTGCGTGGGGTCGGTAAATGCTTGGGCGGGCAGGCTGTCGGGTGAGCACACGGGCACCAGTTCTTCGCTGAACAGCTTGAGGCTCTCGGTGCCGGGCCGTGAGCCCTGGCCAAAGTAGAAGGCCAGGTCGGCCTTGCCTTGCAGCAGCTCGTCGGGCTCCTGTTCGTTGCACAGGTCCAGGTGAATCTGCGGATGGCGCAGTCGCCAGCCCTTGAGGCGCGGCACCAGCCAGCGGGCGCCGAAGGTGTAGGGCGTGGACACCCGCAGCACTTCAGTCTCGCCGCCGTAGGAGCGCAGGTAATGGGTGGACATCTCCACCTGGGTGAGGATCTTGCGCACTTCCACCAGGTACAGATCGCCCGCCGGGGTCATCTGCAAGCGGCGGCGCACCCGGCGAAACAGCAGGTGCTGCAACAGTTCTTCCAGCTGCGCGACCTGTTTGCTGACAGCGCTCTGGGTGAGGTTCAGCTCTTCGGCGGCGCGGGTAAAACTCAGGTGGCGGGTGACCGCTTCGAAGCACTGCAGGGCGGTGATCGAGGGCAAATGTCTTTTATTCAGCACGGCACGCCTCTTTTTGTTCTTAGCATGAATAAACGGAATGATATCTCGCCTAATCGTCGTTTGTTGGCAAGTCTTGGGCCAGCTACAAATAAGGTCTGGATCGCCGCGACCGCTGGCGGCGCAAATTTCTGTTTGTAGATTGAAGGAGTGACCCATGGTTGCCGCATTGCTTGATCGTCTCGGGGTAAACCCGGCGCTGTACCAGTCGGGTAAACAACCCGTGCATTCGCCCATTGATGGCAGCCGGATTGCCAGTGTGCACTGGGAAGGCGCCGCCGAGGTGGAGCAGCAGGTCAGTCGCGCCGAGCATGCATTCGAGGCCTGGCGCAAGGTGCCGGCCCCGCGTCGTGGTGAGCTGGTGCGCCAGTTCGGCGACGTGTTGCGCGAGTACAAGGCCGACCTCGGCGAGCTGGTGTCGTGGGAAGCCGGCAAGATCACCCAGGAAGGTTTGGGTGAAGTGCAGGAAATGATCGACATCTGCGACTTCGCCGTCGGCCTGTCGCGCCAGCTGTACGGCTTGACCATCGCCTCCGAGCGTCCGGGCCACCACATGCGTGAAACCTGGCACCCGCTGGGCGTGGTTGGCGTGATCAGCGCCTTCAACTTCCCGGTCGCCGTATGGGCGTGGAACACCGCGCTGGCGCTGGTGTGCGGCAACGCAGTGATCTGGAAACCGTCGGAAAAAACCCCGCTTACCGCCCTGGCCTGCCAGGCACTGTTCGAGCGCGTACTGAAGAACTTCAGCGATGCGCCGCCGTACCTCAGCCAGGTGATCATCGGTGGCCGCGATGCCGGCGCCGCACTGGTGGATGACCCGCGTGTTGCGCTGATCAGCGCCACCGGCAGCACCCGCATGGGCCGCGAAGTAGCGCCGAAAGTCGCTGCACGTTTTGCCCGCAGCATTCTCGAACTGGGCGGCAACAACGCGATGATCCTCGGCCCAAGCGCCGACCTGGACATGGCCGTGCGCGCCATCCTGTTCAGCGCCGTCGGCACCGCCGGGCAGCGCTGCACCAGCCTGCGCCGCTTGATCGCCCATGAGTCGGTGAAGGAGGAAATCGTCACCCGCCTCAAGGCTGCGTATTCCAAAGTGCGCATCGGCCATCCGCTGGAAGGCAACCTGATCGGCCCGCTGATCGACAAGCACAGCTTCGAAAACATGCAGGACGCCCTGGAGCAGGCCTTGAGCGAAGGCGGCCGGGTGTTTGGCGGCAAGCGCCAGTTGGAAGACACGTTCCCCAACGCTTACTACGTGTCGCCGGCCATCGTGGAAATGCCGGAGCAGAGTGATGTGGTGTGCACCGAGACGTTCGCGCCGATTCTGTATGTGGTCGGCTATACCGATTTCGCTGAAGCGCTGCGCCTGAACAATGCGGTGCCACAAGGCCTGTCTTCGTGCATCTTTACCACTGACGTGCGCGAGGCCGAGCAGTTCATGTCGGCGGTGGGCAGTGACTGCGGGATCGCCAACGTCAACATCGGCCCGAGCGGCGCGGAGATTGGTGGCGCGTTTGGCGGTGAGAAAGAGACCGGTGGCGGGCGTGAGTCGGGCTCGGATGCATGGCGCGGGTACATGCGTCGCCAGACCAACACCGTGAACTACTCGCTGGAACTGCCGCTGGCCCAGGGTATTACCTTCGACTGATACCTCAAGTCGGAGTGAGGTCAATGTGGGAGCGGGCTTGCTCGCGAAAGCGGTGTGTCAGTCAACGAATGCTTATCTGA
>NZ_JBSVWQ010000395.1:0-2679 GCF_054071215.1 Pseudomonas sp. SDO5522_S412
GCATTCCACAGCATGGACTCGGTCAAGTGTGGGAGCGGGCTTGCTCGCGAAGAGGCCAGCTCAGGCGCTACATAACTATCAGAACAACACCTTCGCCACATCCGCAAAGCGCTTGGCAAAGTGCACCGTCATCCCTTCCTTCAGGTACTCCGGCAGCTCTTCAAAGCTCCCCCGGTTAGGCTCCGGCAAGATCAACTCGTGAATCTTCTGGCGCCGCGCCGCAATCACCTTCTCGCGCACCCCGCCAATCGGCAGCACATGCCCGGTCAGCGTCAGTTCACCGGTCATGGCCACGCCTTTTTTCGGCGGCTGGTTACGCGCCAGCGACAGCAGCGCACTGGCCATGGTCACGCCCGCGCTCGGGCCGTCTTTCGGCGTGGCGCCTTCCGGCACGTGCAGGTGCACGAAGGCTTCATCGAAGAACTTCGGGTCACCGCCAAACGACTTCAGGTTCGAGCTGATGTAGCTGTAGGCAATCTCGGCCGACTCCTTCATCACTTCACCCAGTTGCCCGGTGAGCTTGAAGCCACGGTTCAGCGTGTGGATGCGCGTCGCCTCGATCGGCAGGGTCGCGCCGCCCATGCTGGTCCAGGCCAGGCCGGTGATCACACCGGTGCCCGACAGCACTTGCTCGTTACGGAACACCGGCATGCCCAGGGAGGCTTCCAGGTCCTTGTTGCCGATCTTGATCACCGAGTCCGGCTCATCCAGCAGCTTGACCACCGCCTTGCGCACCAGTTTGCCCAGCTGTTTCTCCAACTGACGCACCCCGGCTTCGCGAGCGTAACCATCGATCAGGGCGCGCAGGGCGCCGTCGCTGATGGACAGGCTGTTTTTCGACACGCCGGCTTTTTCCAGCTGCTTTGGCCACAGGTGACGCTTGGCAATCGCGACCTTTTCTTCGGTGATGTAGCCCGACAGGCGAATCACTTCCATGCGGTCCAGCAACGGGCCGGGGATCGAATCCAGGGTGTTGGCGGTGCACACGAACAGCACTTTGGACAGGTCCAGGCGCAGGTCCAGGTAGTGGTCGAGGAATTCGACGTTCTGTTCCGGGTCGAGGGTTTCGAGCAGGGCCGAGGCCGGGTCGCCCTGGTAGCTCTGGCCCATCTTGTCGATCTCGTCGAGCATGATCACCGGGTTCATCACTTCCACATCTTTGAGGGCTTGCACCAGCTTGCCCGGCATCGCACCGATGTAGGTGCGGCGATGGCCCTTGATCTCGGCCTCGTCACGCATGCCGCCGACGCTGAAGCGGTAGAACGGCCGGCCGAGGGATTCGGCAATCGATTTGCCGACACTGGTCTTGCCCACGCCTGGCGGGCCCACCAGCAACACGATGGAACCGGCGACTTCGCCTTTATAGGCGCCCACCGCAAGGAATTCGAGGATACGACTCTTGATGTCGTCCAGGCCGGCGTGGTGCTTGTCGAGCACTTTGCGGGCGTGTTTCAGGTCGAGTTTGTCCTCGCCATACACGCCCCACGGCACCGAGGTGGCCCAGTCCAGGTAGTTGCGGGTGACCGCGTACTCCGGCGAACCGGTTTCCAGGATGGACAGCTTGTTCATTTCTTCGCTGATGCGTTTCTGCGCCTGGGTCGGCAGGACCTTGTCCACCAGGCGCTGTTCGAATTGCTCGACGTCGGCGCTGCGATCGTCCTTGGTCAGCCCCAGCTCTTGCTGGATGACCTTGAGTTGTTCCTTGAGGAAGAACTCGCGCTGGTGTTCGCCGATCTTGCGGTTCACTTCGGCGGAGATTTCTTTTTGCAGGCGCGCGACTTCGACTTCCTTGCGCAGCATCGGCAGGACTTTTTCCATGCGCTTGAGCATGGGCACGCAGTCCAGCACTTGCTGCAGTTCAGTGCCGGTGGCCGAGGTGAGGGCGGCGGCGAAGTCGGTCAGCGGCGACGGGTCGTTGGGGCTGAAGCGGTTGAGGTAGTTCTTCAGTTCTTCGCTGTACAGCGGGTTGAGCGGCAGCAGTTCCTTGATCGCATTGATCAGCGCCATGCCGTAGGCCTTGACCTCGTCGGTCGGCTGGGTCGGCTGGTGCGGGTATTCGACTTCCACCAGGTACGGTGGGCGGTGGTGCTTGAGCCAGGTCTTGATCCGCACACGGGTCAGGCCCTGGGCGACGAATTGCAGCTTGCCGTTTTCGCGGCTGGCGTGGTGCACCTTCACCAGGGTGCCGTACAGCGGCAGGCTGGAGGTGTCGAAGTGGCGCGGATCTTCGGGCGGGGTTTCCATGAAGAACAGGGCAAGGGAGTGGTGGTCGGACTTGCTCACCAGCTCCAGGGTTTCGGCCCACGGCTCTTCATTGACGATCACCGGCAACACTTGCGCCGGGAAGAAAGGCCGATTGTGGATCGGGATGATGTAGACCTTGTCGGGCAGGTTTTGCCCTGGGAGGGCCAAGCCAGTGTTGGCGGAAGTGTGTTCAGCGTTTTCCGGGTCGGCGTAGTCGTTGAGGTCGATGTCCGGGAATTCTTGCTGGTCGCTCATGGGGCACCTGCATAGGGAAGTATGCAAGTTAGATGGGGCGGGTCGGCAGTGGTTTCAATGGGGGGGGTGAGATAGCAACATATTGCACAATATTTTCAAAAGCACCGCTGAACAAATGTGGGAGCGGGCTTGCTCGCGAAGGCGGTCTGTCAGTCGATGCATCTGTGACTGATGCGCCGC
>NZ_JBSVWQ010000396.1:0-2648 GCF_054071215.1 Pseudomonas sp. SDO5522_S412
ACATCGCTATCGCAGGCAAGCCAGCTCCCACAGTTGATCTTCATAGTTTTAGAGAATGGGTTTCAAGCCATCGATTTCGATGAATGCGCTTAACGCCAACACATCCACCGACCCCGAACGATCCTGATCCAGGTGCGCCACCTGGCGGCGCACCGCCTGATGAATACGCCGGGTGCCCTGCCCCAGTTGAAACGTGCCGCGCAGGTCTACCGCCTGCGCCGCCACGATCAACTCAATGCTGCCCAGCCACACCACGCGCTGCACCAGTTGCCGGGTTTTCTCGACCACCGCCAGCGCCTGCCCCGCATAATCTTCCACGCGATCCGCCACCGGCACGCTCACCGCCGGGATCGGATTGGCCAAGTGCCCGATCTCCGCCACCAACGCCGAACCGGTGCGCTGCAAGGCGGCCATGCCCACGTGCCCGGGCTGGTTGATCAGAAAGCGCGGCAGTTCACTGGAGGCCGGCGACAGCAACTTGGCAATCCGCTCGGCGCTGCACACCGCCACGCGACTCAACGCCAGGCCCAAGCCTTCGGCCGCCAGCGCGAGATGGGTGCTGTCGAAATTGGCCGTGGCCAGCACCAACGCGTCTTCGCTGATCAACGCCGGATTGTCCGCACCGCTGGTCAGTTCCAGTTCGATTAACTCGCGTAACGCCTGCATTGCCTGTTGCGCCGCGCCTTGAACCACCGTGGCACAGCGAAAGCTCAGCGGGTCCTGTAGCCGACGCGGGTTGTCGGCCAATTCGCCGCCCGCCAGCAATTCCAGCAACGCCGCTGATTGCCCGCTTTGCCCCGGCGCCGGGCGCAACTGCGAAGCCCACGGCTGGAAAGGACTGAGGTTGGCCCGATAGCCTTCACACGACAACGCCAGCCCCGCCAACATGGCCTGCAATGCCTGTTCGGCCTCGGCCACCAGCAACGCGCCAAGGCCGATGCTCGCGGAGTTGGCCGACACCAGCGCCAGGCCATCCTTGCCCGTCAATGGCACGTTCAGCGCCAGGCTCAAATGCGCCAACGGCGCCAGGTCGCTCTCGCCCAACGAGCCGAGCAACGGCACCGCGGGCTCCATGCCGCAGTTGAGTAACGCCAACAGCGCCTGCGCCGCACCCGGCGAAATACCCGAACGCCCCTGGGCCAACCCCGCCAAGCGGGCTGCGGTGATCGCGCGTAATTCCTCACGCTTGGCCAGGCGGCCAACGCCCACCGCACGCCCCAAAGGAATGTTTGCCTGCACCGGCGCAACCTGCGTATCCACCGCCGCACCGAGGCCGGTGGTCACCCCGTAAATCGGCGTGCCTTCAGCCACCAGACGCAGCAACAGTCGATGCCCTTCGTCGATACGTTGGCGGGCCGCATCGCTGAAGTCAGCCGGTGCGTCTTGGCGGGCAATCGACAGCAAATCCTCAACCGTCAAACCGGCGGGATCGAAGTGAATCATGCCCAGCGCAACCGCTGGCCGATCCCCAGGCGTCTGGATTTTTCCAGCAGTGCGTGGCCCAGGGCGATATCGCTGAGGCTCAAGCCACGGTGCCAGAACAGGATGGTTTCCTCGGGGGTTTCCCGGCCGGTCTTCAAGCCGGCCACGATCTGCCCCAACTCGGCATGCAAGGTCTCGGCGCTGAGTTTTCCGGCGTCGACATGGGCGCGCAATGCGCCGAACATCCCGCCCTTGCACTGGCCCCAGTCGTCCACCACCAGCTTGTGCATGATGTCGGTCAACGACAGTTCCACCGCGCTCATGGTGCCGTAGGGCACGACGAAGGCACCGGGCTTGATCCACTCGGTGTGCAGCAACGGTTGCGGCTGATCCAGGCGTGAAGCTTCCACCACGATGTCGGCGCCGCACACCGTGGACTCCCAATCGTCGGTGACAATCACCGGCTTGCCGAGGTCTCGGCGCAGGCGTTCGGCGAAGGCTTCGCGGCTTTCACTGCGGCGCGAGTGCACGCGGATTTCGTCGAAGTCGAACAGGTGGTCCAGCAGCCGCACGTTCCAATACGCCGTGCCACGGGCACCGATGTGTGCGAGGACTTTACTGTCGGGCCGGGCCAGGTATTTGGCACCGATGGCGGTGACGGCGCCGGTGCGCATGTCGGTAATCGCCGAGGCGTCGAGGATGGCCTTGGGGATGCCGGTGGCCGGGTCCAGCAGGTTGAGAATCGCCAGTTCCGAGGGCAGGCCCTTGCGGTAGTTATCGACAAAGTCGCCCACCACCTTGACCCCGGCGTAGCCGATTGCGCCGCCCAATACACCGCGCAGCACGTTGAAGTGGCCGTTGATTTCACCGCCGGGAATCAGGTGCATGCGCGGCTCGATCACCGCCTCGCTGCGGCCCTGGATCGCCAGGCTGGATTCGATGGCGTTGAGGATTTCGTCGTTGGTCAGGGCCAGTTCGTCGATGTCCAGGCCGTTGAGGAAGTCGATGTAGATCGGTTGCATGGTCTGCTCACTGATGGGTGCGAAGGTCGATGCTGAAGATGCTTTTATGGGGTGAGGGAGATTGCTTTGGGGAGGGAGCTTGCTGTGGTGAAGGAGCTTGTTGTGGCGAGGGAGCTTGTTGTGGTGAGGAGCTTGCTGTGGCGAGGGAGCTTGCTCCCGCTGGAGTGCGCAGCGCTCCCGTTTTTTTTGGGGCCGCTACGCAGC
>NZ_JBSVWQ010000397.1:0-2582 GCF_054071215.1 Pseudomonas sp. SDO5522_S412
CCAGATGTATTGACTGACACTCTGCATTCGCGAGCAAGCCCGCTCCCACATTGGGTTTGCGCTGTTGCTGGTACCGGGTTACAGGGCAATCCCGGCCTTGACCCGGTACTGATTCCTCACCGGCGTCGCGTATTGCAATACCAGATACGGCCGATGCTCGGCCGGGCACGCATTCAAGCGCCGCTCCCACTCTGCCTTTGCCTTGGCCAACTCGTCCGCCGGGAATACCTCGGCTGCGGTCGGTACCTGCAATTGCGGATCGGCATCGCTCCATTGGGCGTACGCCAGGTAATGCACCGGGAACAACCGATACCCACCCAGGATCTGCCGGTCCATTTCGATCGCCAACAGCTTGGTGTCTTCGAACGCCTCGGTGATCGGCGGCGCGAAGTTGACGTGTACCCGGCCCTTGTAGCCGGTGATGCCCAGGGCGATGCTCACGTCATCTTCCCCCGGCGCCTTGCTGTAGGTGCCGGTGGTGGCGCGGATGTACAGCTCGCGGGCCTTGGCTGCGTCGCACGGGTCGTATTCGTAGCTGATGGACACCGGCGTCAGGTTCAGTGACTGGATGACTTCGGCGAACGGCTCGTCCTTGCGGCTCATGTGGAACATCTTGAGGATCGCCGACTCGGTGCGATCATCCCCATCCTTGGCGCGGCCTTCGGCCTGGGCGATCCAGATCGACTGGCAGTCGTTGCGAATCGAATGGTTGATGTAGGCCGACAGCAACTGATAGGCCGCCATCTTCTCTTTGCGCCCGGTGATCGAGCGGTGCACGATGAAACTCTTGTTCAGGCGCATCAGGTCGCTGACAAACGGCTTCTGCAGCAGGTTGTCGCCGATGGCGATGCGCGGCGTCGGCAGGCCGGCGTGGTACACGGCGTAGTTGACGAAGGCCGGGTCCATCACGATGTCGCGGTGGTTGGCCAGGAACAGGTAGGCGCTGCCGGACTTGAACTGCTCCACGCCGGTATAGGTCACGCCGTCGGTTGCCCGCTCGATGGTGTGGTCGACGTAAAACTCGACTTTGTCCTGCAGCGTGGCCACGGTGGTGACGCCGGCGAACTCACGGCGCAGTTTATGAGCGATCATCGGCTTGAGCAGCCAGCCGAAGGCGCTGGCAAAGCGCGGGAAGCGAAAGTGGGTCAGGATGTCCAGAAAGGCCTTGTCACTGAACAGTCGGGCCAGCACTGCCGGGACTTCGCTGTCGTTGTAAGGTCGGATGGTATCGAATTCGCCCATCATGCTCTCTTGTTAGAAACGGCTAGGGTAAGTAAAGGTTTGGAACAATAAATATCAGGGCGTGGTCCGGGCAATTGGCCGGGACGAAAAATAGCCCTGTAAATAGACCGGCGATTATACGCACAAGTCACCTTGGAGACCGCGATGGAAGAGGAGTCGTACGAATGTCCTTATTGTGGAGAGGTAGTCACGGCGCTACTGGACCTGTCGGCGGGCGATCAGGAATATATTGAGGACTGCCCGGTGTGCTGCCGGCCCATTGTTTTCGAGCTGCAGGTTCATGACGACGAATGGATGCTCAACGTGCGCAGCGAGAACCAATAAAGGTACGCCCATGCAGCGAATCTACGAGCCGGAAAACCTGATGGAAGGCGAGCTGCTGCAAGGCATGCTCGAAAGCGAGGGCATCACCGCGCACCTGGTGGGGCGCGATTTGCTCGGGGGTACCGGCGAACTGCCGATCTATGGCCTGCTGGCGCTGGCGGTGGAGAACGACCAGGCCGCCTACGCCCGCGAGCTGATCACCGCCTACAACGGTGCGCAACCACTGCCCGGTGATGAACCCGACAGCTTTCCCGACGTGCTGGTCTGTTAGGCTGTCGGCCAGTTTCTCCAAGAGTCGTGTTGCCCCATGTGTGGACGTTATGCCCTGTTTCGCTGGAACCCCGCGTTTGCTGCCTTGCCGGGCTTCCCGGCCGACCAGCAGGCCCAGTGGAACATCTCTCCCAATGACTCGGTGCTGATCCAGCGCCTGAGTGACGGCCAGCACACCCTGGCGCGGGCGCGCTGGGGCCTGACGCCGCCCTGGCTGACCGATCTCTCTCGTACACCGGCCCATGCCCGGGCGGAAACCCTTGCCGAACAGCCGATGTTTCGCGAAGCGTTTCGCCAGCGCCGCTGCCTGCTTCCGGCCAATGGTTTCTACGAATGGCGCGGCACCCAGCGCAAGCGCCCGTACTGGCTGACGCCGGGGGAGGGCAGCACGCTGTTCTTTGCGGCGATCTGGGAGGCGTATCCGGTGCAGGAGCAGGTTTGGTTGAGTACGGCGGTGGTGACCCAGGCGGCGCAGAGTCAGCGCCGACCGTTGATTCTGGATGCGGCGGGGCAGGCAGCCTGGCTGAACCCCGAGACCCCGCTGCACACCTTGCAGGCCTTGTTGGCCAGTGAACCCACCGCGTTGCGCGAGCGGGTGCTGGCCAATATGGTCAACGATCCGAAGCTGAATGGACCGGAGTGCCTGACGCCGGGTTGAGCGTTGTGTTGAATCGGCCGGCCTCTTCGCGAGCAAGCCCGCTCCCACATTTGATTGCATTTCAACTGAAGGAATGCGATCAAATGTG
>NZ_JBSVWQ010000398.1:0-2582 GCF_054071215.1 Pseudomonas sp. SDO5522_S412
TTGGTTACTTTGCCGCTTTTGCAAAGTGACTCGCTGTAAGAGCGAAACCATAAGCGGCCGTTACCGCAGCAACGGATATATACCCAAACCCAACCAACACCCAACCACTACTCCGCACTACGCTGCGTATGACTCGATACAAACTGCCGAAACCGCTCCGTCGGCAACCCCTCAAACAACTCCGCCGGGGTGCCCTGGGCATCAATCAACCCATTGGCCATAAACACCACCCGATTGGACACATGCCGCGCAAACCCCATCTCATGGGTCACCACCAACATGGTCCGCCCTTCCTCGGCCAGCGACCGCATCACCCGCAACACCTCCCCCACCAACTCCGGGTCCAGCGCCGACGTCGGCTCATCAAACAACATTACTTGCGGGTTCATCGCCAACGCCCGGGCAATCGCCACCCGCTGCTGCTGCCCACCCGACAAATGCGCCGGGTAATAATCACGGCGATCATAAAGCCCCACCTTGTGCAGCAGTTGCTCAGCTTCCTCCACACACTCGGCCTTCGAACGCTTGAGCACCCGCATCGGCCCCTCGATGACATTTTGCAAAACCGTCATATGCGACCACAGGTTAAAACTCTGGAACACCATGCCCAGCTTGCTGCGCATGGTCTCCACCTGCCGCGTGCTGCCAGGCAACAACCGACCGTTGCGCTGGCGCTTGAGCTCGATGGTTTCGCCGTCGAGCACAATACTGCCCTCGTCCGGGGTTTCCAGCAGGTTGATACAACGCAGGAAAGTGCTCTTGCCCGAACCGCTGGCACCGAGGATGGAAATCACGTCACCTTTGTGAGCCTCCAGCGAAATCCCCTTGAGAACCTGTGCCGAACCGAAAGCCTTGTGAATGTTGTTAACCGTAAGGGCGCTCTGAATCTGAGTACTCATGACAAGCTCCGCTGCAATCAGGAATGAGAAATAGGTTCGGGGGTTTGCTTGACCGGCAGGTCTTTCGGCCGCTCACGCAGATGGGGCGACAGACGATGTTCAATCCAGGCCACCACACGCACCACCAGGAAATTCAGGATCAGGTAGATCAACGCCGCACAAATGAACACTTCCATGGTGCGGTAGGTACGCTGGATGATTTGTTGCGCCACGCCGGTGACGTCCCACACGGTGACCAGGCTGGCCAGCGCGGTGGACTTGACCAGCAAAATGGCCTCGGTGGAATAGGCCGGAAGCGCCTGGCGCAAGGTGACCGGGCCGATCACTCGCCACAGCAGGGTCCAACGCCCCATGCCTACCGCCTGCCCCGCTTCGATCTGCCCTTGAGGCACGCTCAGCAGGCCACCGCGAATGATTTCAGCGGTGTAACCGGCGGTGCACAGCGCCAGGGAGACCACGGCGCAGCCATAAGGCGACCTCAACACCACCCACAGGAAGCTGTCGCGAATCGCCGGGAACTGCCCCAGGCCGTAATAGATCAGGAACATCTGGATCATCAGCGGCGTGCCGCGAAACAGCATGATGTAGAAACGCGCCGGGTAGCTGAGGAATGGCCAGCGGCTGACGCGCATGGACACCACGCCCAGCGACAGCAGCAACCCCAGGGTCAGGGACGAAAAAAACAAGGCCAGGGTGATGGGCAAGGCACCCAGCAACTTGAGCATGGTGTCGGCAAGAAAGGCGAAATCGATCATGGCAAACGGTCCCTTCTCACGACTGTGCAGGATTGCGCCGCTGCGTACGCTGTACGCGCGCTTCGGCAATATTGAAAAGACGGCCCGAAAGCCCGGTCAGAATCAGGTAGCACACGCCGCCGACGATGTAGAACGTGAAGTACTGGCGCGTGGAACCCGCCGCCACCTGGCTGGCGCGCATCAGTTCCACCAGGCCAATCACCGAAATCAGCGCGGAGTCTTTCAGGCTCATTTGCCAGACGTTGCCCAGGCCCGGCAGCGCGTACCGCCAGATCTGCGGGATCAGCACCCGGCGAATCCGCGTTGCGCGGTTCATGCCGATCGCCAGTGCTGCCTCAAGCTCACCCTTGGCCACCGCGATAAAGGCACCGCGATAGACCTCAGCCTGATACGACGCCGAGATCAATCCGACGGCGATGGCCCCCACCATGAACGGCGGGACATCGACATAGCCTTCACCGCCAAACCAGTGATTGACGGCCGTCACCACACTGGCACCGCCGAAATAGAACAGGTAGATCACCAACAGCTCCGGAATCCCCCGGAACAGGATGGAATAGGCATCCCCCAGGTATCGCAAGGCACGCTTTTTGGAAAGCTTGGCCATGGCCACCAGGCTGCCGACCAGCGCACCGACCACCAGCGCCGCAAGGGTCAACAACACGGTCATGAGGGCGGCCTTGAGCAAGGCCATCCCCCAACCCGTGTCGCCAAAACTGAGCATCTGCATGAGACTCATCAAGTCACTCCTACCGAAAACACATAAAGCACCGGAACCTTGAAATCCGTCTCAACCTGCCCGACGTCCATGATGCAAAGGGTGCAACTGCCTGCCTGGTTTACTTGACCATCGGCAGGTTCAAACCCTGCTCCTTGGCGCAATCAATCGCGATCTGGTAGCCCGCATCCGCATGACGCATCACGCCGG
>NZ_JBSVWQ010000399.1:0-2522 GCF_054071215.1 Pseudomonas sp. SDO5522_S412
GCGTTTTGCTTACTTTTGCGCTGTTCAAAAGTGAGCCGCTGTAAGAGCGGAACCCTAGGCGGCCGTTACCCAAATAACGGATATGCCCCCACCCCCACCCCCACCATCACGCTTCAGCACTATGCACCACCACCAAAAGCTGCGCCTGAACCTCCCCCACCGACCGAATCCGATGCGGCTTCTGCGCATTGAAATGCAACGCATCCCCCCGATTCAACACCACCCGCTCACTCATGAAATCCACCTCAACCTGACCTTCATGCACAAACAAAAACTCCTCCCCCAAATGTTCCTTGAAGGTCTTGTCGGTGAACTCCGCCGGCGGGTAAATGATGAACGGCAACAAACTACGCTCACTGACCTGATGCGCCAGCACCGCGTAACCCGGTGACGCATCGGTGCCCGACAACGCCTGCCGTTCGTGGCTGCGCACCAGGCTGTAGCTGTCGAGGCTGACATTGTCCTCGCTGAACAATTCTTCGACCTTCACATTCAACGCCTTGGCCAGTTTCAGCGCCGCCGCAATCGACGGCGTATTCAACCCGCGCTCGACTTTCGACAGGTAACTCTTGGTCATCCCGGATTTTTCCGCGAGCGACTCCAACGTCACACCAAGTTTTTTTCTCAATATTTTCAAACGGATAGACATGCGCAGCGGTTAATCCATTAAAGAGGCGATGATGAATGCTTGCTAATGACACTTTGTGTCATATAGTCTCTTTAGTGTCATTTGCGACGAACAAGGACACTGATATGGCCAAGACATTAGCACTCCCGAAAGACCAACTGGTCAAGCAGGCGCTGACCCAGATGCAAAACACCCTGGCGGATAATACGTGGACCGACCGGCAAAAGCTGGCGTTGACCTGCCGGATCCTGTTCGAAAACGGCCACGACTCCGGCCTCGCCGGGCAGATCACCGCACGCGGCCCGACGCCTGGCACCTACTACACCCAACAACTGGGCCTGGGTTTTGATGAGATCACCGCCAGCAACCTGTTGCTGGTCAACGAAGACCTGGAGGTGCTGGAAGGCCATGGCATGCCCAACCCGGCCAACCGTTTTCACAGCTGGGTGTACCGCGGTCGCCCGGACGTGAACTGCATCATCCACACTCACCCGACCCACATCGCTGCGTTGTCGATGCTGGAAGTGCCGTTGCAGGTGTCCCACATGGACCTCTGCCCGTTGTACGAAGATTGCGCATTCCTCGAAGCCTGGCCCGGGGTGCCGGTGGGCAACGAAGAAGGTGAAATCATTACCGCTGCCCTGGGGGATAAACGCGCGATTCTGCTTTCCCACCACGGCCAATTGTCCACTGGGGCGAGCATCGAGGAAGCCTGTGTGATCGCACAGTTGATCGAACGCGCGGCCAAGTTGCAGCTGCTGGCGATGGCCGCCGGCACGATCAAGCCGATCCTGCCGGAACTGGGCCGCGAAGCCCATGACTGGATTTCCAAGCCCAAGCGCCACGGCGCCGCGTTCAACTACTACGCTCGGCAGAACCTGCGCCAACACGCCGATTGCCTGAACTGAACCCCCTTTTTCGACCGGAGACTTTTGCATGTCCAGCCCTTCTATTCACGGCATAATCGGCTACACCATCACCCCGTTCAGCGCGGACGGCCAGCGCATTGACCTCGACGCCCTGGGCCTTTCGATCGACCGCCTGATCGACAGCGGCGTGCACGCTGTCGCACCGTTGGGCAGCACCGGCGAAGGCGCCTATCTCAGTGATGCAGAGTGGGATGAAGTCGCCGCCTACAGCATCCAGAAGGTGGGCAAGCGTGTGCCGACCGTCGTCAGCGTCTCCGACCTGACCACCGCCAAGGCCGTGCGTCGTGCGCAGTTTGCCGAGGCCCACGGCGCGGACGTGGTAATGGTATTGCCGGCCTCGTACTGGAAACTCAGCGAGGCGGAAATCCTCGCCCACTATGCGGCCATTGGCGACAGCATCGGCGTGCCGATCATGCTCTACAACAACCCGGCCACCAGTGGCACCGACATGTCGGTGGACTTGATCCTGCGCATCGTCAACAGCGTCGACAACGTGACCATGGTCAAGGAAAGCACCGGGGATATTCAGCGCATGCACCAATTGCACCGGCGCAGCGAGGGCCAGGTGCCGTTCTACAACGGCTGCAATCCGCTGGCGCTGGAGGCGTTTGCGGCGGGTGCGAAAGGTTGGTGCACGGCGGCGCCGAATCTGATTCCTCAGCTCAACCTGGATTTGTATGAAGCCGTTTTGGCCAATGACCTGGAGAAAGCGCGGGAGCTGTTTTATCGCCAGTTGCCGTTGCTGGATTTCATCCTCAAAGGTGGCTTGCCGGCGACGATCAAGGCCGGTCTGCGGCTGACGGGCCTTGAGTCGGGGGATCCACGGCTGCCGGTGTTTCCGCTGGCTGAGGCAGGCCGTGTTCAGTTGCAAGAGCTACTGACCCTGTTGCGCTGAAACGCAATCCAAATGTGGGAGCGGGCTTGCTCGCGAAGGCGGTGGGTCAGTCAATTAATAGGTCGACTGA
>NZ_JBSVWQ010000400.1:0-2478 GCF_054071215.1 Pseudomonas sp. SDO5522_S412
GCGGTGGGTCAGTTCCAGATGTGTCAACTGATACACCGCATTCGCGAGCAAGCCCGCTCCCACATTTGAGCTGCGGTGTCTTGGGAATCGTCGTTTACTGGGCCAGCCAGCCACCGTCGATATTCCACGCCGCGCCCCGCACCTGGCTGCCGGCTTCGCTGCACAGGAACAGCACCAGCTCCCCCAATTGCGGCGGTGTCACGAACTCCAGCGACGGCTGCTTCTCCGCCAGCAAATCCTGCTGCGCCTGCTGCGGGTCAACCCCGCTGGCAATGCGGTCATCAATCTGCTTCTGCACCAGCGGCGTCAGCACCCAGCCCGGGCAGATGGCATTGCAGGTGACATTACTCTGGGCGGTTTCCAGGCCCACCACCTTGGTCAGCCCGATCACCCCGTGCTTGGCAGCGACGTAAGCCGCCTTGCCCACCGAACCCACCAGCCCATGCACCGAGGCGATATTGACGATCCGTCCCCAACCCTTGGCTTTCATGCCCGGCAGGCTCAAACGCGTGCTGTGGAACACCGACGACAGGTTGATCGCAATGATCGAATCCCAGCGCTCCACCGGGAATTCGTCCACCGGCGCCACATGCTGGATCCCGGCGTTGTTCACCAGAATGTCGATGCCGCCAAACTCGCGCTCGGCGTAGGCGATCATCTCGGCGATCTGCGCCGGGTCGCTGACGTCGGCCGGATGATGCCCGACCTTGCCGCCGAAGGCCTGCACCTGGGCGATCACCGCGCTGGCATCGCCGAAGCCGTTGAGGATCAGGTTGGCGCCGGCCTTGGCCAGGCTCAGGGCGATGCCCAGGCCGATGCCGCTGGTGGAGCCGGTGACCAGGGCGGTCTTGCCGTTCAATGTCGTCATATCAACCTCACACAATGCCGGTGGCGTAGAAAGTACCAATCACCACGAACACCGCGAGGGTCTTGATGATCGTGATGCCGAAAATATCTTTATAGGCTTCGCGGTGGGTCAGCCCGGTGACCGCCAGCAGCGTGATCACGGCGCCGTTGTGGGGCAGGGTGTCCATGCCGCCGCTGGCCATGGCCGCGACCCGGTGCAGTACTTCAAGGGGGATATTGGCCGCATGGGCCGCTGAAATAAAGCTCTCCGACATGGCCGCCAGCGCGATGCTCATGCCGCCCGAGGCGGAACCGGTGATGCCGGCCAGCAGGGTCACGGTAATCGCTTCGTTGACCAGTGGGTTGGGAATGCCCTTGAGCCAGTCCGCCAGCACCAGGAAGCCCGGCAGCGAGGCGATCACCGCACCAAAACCGTATTCCGAAGCGGTGTTCATCGCCGCCAGCAGTGCGCCGCTGACCGCGCTCTTGCTGCCCTCGGCGAGCTTGCTGCGAATCGCCGAGAAGCCGAACACCAGCACCACGATAATCCCCACCAGCAACGCCGCCTGCACCGCCCAGATTGCCGTGAGCTTGGCGACTTCGGTCTGCACCGGCGCGCTCATGCCCGGCAGGCTGAGGGTGTGGGTCTTGCCGTACCACAGCGGAATCCAGTGGGTGAACAGCAGGTTCATGATGCCCACCAGCAGCAGCGGCGACAGCGCGATCCAAGGGTTGGGCAGCTTGATGTCTTCGGCGGTTTCCGGCTCGTTGCGCAGCTCGGTCCCATAGCCTTCACCGGCGCGCTGGGCCTTGTTGCGCTGGCGGGCCAGGTACAGCATGCCGGCGCAGAACACGAAGATCGTGCCGATCAGCCCCAGCCACGGCGCGGCCCAGGCGGTGGTGTTGAAAAAGGTGCTGGGGATGATGTTCTGGATCTGCGGCGTGCCGGGCAAGGCGTCCATGGTGAACGAGAACGCGCCGAGGGCGATGGTCGCCGGCAGCAGGCGCTTGGGGATATTGCTTTGGCGGAACATCTCGGCCGCAAACGGGTACACCGCGAACACCACCACGAACAGCGACACGCCGCCGTAGGTCAGCAGGGCGCACACCAGCACGATCACCAGCATCGCCTGGCGGGTGCCGAGCAACTGAATCGCGGCGGCGACGATGGAGCGCGAGAAGCCAGAGATTTCAATCAGCTTGCCGAACACCGCGCCGAGCAGGAATACCGGGAAATACAGCTTGAGGAAGCCGACCATTTTCTCCATGAACACCCCGGTGAACGCGGGAGCGACGGCGGAAGGGTCGGTGAGCAGCACGGCGCCGAGGGCGGCGATGGGGGCGAACAGGATGACGCTGTAGCCACGGTAGGCGGCCAGCATCAGCAGCGCCAGGGCGGCGAGGGCAATGATCACACTCATGGTGTGTCTCCATCTGATTGTTATTTTTGTGGGGGTGAGGCGGTGGGGAGGGGCTTTAGCGAGATGTGTGCCAAGTTATTAACTTATTGAAATATATAGATAAATTCTTGATCTGTGAGAGCGTTCTCAAGTTTTGTCCCGAATTTGAGACTGTTGGAGATCAAATGTGGGAGCGGGCTTGCTCGCGAATGCGGTGTATCAGGCAGTAATT
>NZ_JBSVWQ010000401.1:0-2452 GCF_054071215.1 Pseudomonas sp. SDO5522_S412
AATTTATTAACTGACCCACCGCTTTCGCGAGCAAGCCCGCTCCCACATTTTGATCTCCACTCACCTCCACAGCCGATTCGGCTGCCCCACCCCACTTTTCAGCTTTCCCGGCTGAGCCACCCCCTCAGTTCAGCCGGGATTCTTCCTTCACACCGCACAAAATAGCCTCACTGCCCACCCCATGGACCCGTGCCCCCATGCAAACCACCAACACTGTCCTGATGATCCGCCCGGCGCACTTCGCCTTCAACCCGGACACCGCGATCAACAACCGCTTCCAGCGTGCGCCCCTCGACCCGTTGGCGGCACAGCAGAAAGCGCTGGAAGAGTTCGACGGCTACGTCGACACCCTGCGCCACCACGGCGTGGAAGTGCTGGTGGTACAAGACACCCCCGCTCCCCATACCCCGGATTCGATCTTCCCCAACAACTGGTGGAGCAGCCACGCCGACGGCAGCCTGGTGCTGTATCCGATGGAAGGCCGGAACCGACGACTGGAACGCGACAAAGGCGTGCTGCAAGTGCTGGAGCAACGCTTCGCGATCCACAACACCATCGACTTCAGCCACCTCGAACAACAGAACATGTTCCTCGAAGGCACCGGCAGCATGGTCCTCGACCGCCAGCACCGCATCAGCTACGCCTGCCATTCCGGGCGTACCCATCAGGATGCCCTCCGCCAGTTCGCCGAACGCCTTGACTACCAGCTCTGCGTATTCCACGCCGTCGACCGTCACCACGCGCCGATCTACCACAGCAACGTAATGATGAGTGTCGGCCGCGACCTCTCCGTGGTGTGCCTGCAAGCCCTGCCCGATGACCACGAGCGCCAGGCCCTTGAACGCTCCCTGCGCGATACCGGCAAAGACATCGTCGCCCTGGACTTCGACCAGCTGGAAGCCTTCGCCGGCAACATGCTCGAAGTCCATGACCGCGACGGCCAGCCGCTGCTGGTGATGTCGGCCAGCGCCTGGGGCTCCCTCAAGCCCGCCCAGCGCCAGCACGTGGAGCGCCACACCCGGCCGGTGGTGGTGAACATCGACAACATCGAACGCATCGGCGGCGGCAGTGCCCGCTGCATGTTGGCGGAAGTACATCTGCCCGCCCGCCCCTCATTTCAATAAGGAGTCTTCCCATGACCCGCTATATCGACGTCAACGACTTGAGCTACCTGGTTTCGCAAAAAGGCCTGCAAACCTGCATTACCGAGATGGCCGAGTACATCCGCGCCGACTACCTGCGCTGGCAGGACTTTGAAAAATGCGCGCGCCTGGCCAACCACTCGCCCGAGGGCGTGATCGAGCTGATGCCGGTGTCCGACGCGTCGCTGTACGCCTTCAAATACGTGAACGGCCACCCGAAAAACACCCAGAGCGGCATGCTCACCGTCATGGCCTTCGGCGCCCTGGGTGATGTGGACACCGGCAAACCGGTACTGCTGGCGGAAATGACCCTGACCACCGCGATCCGCACGGCCGCCACCTCGGCCCTGGTGGCGCGCTACCTGGCCCGGGACAACAGCCGCAGCATGGCGCTGATCGGCAACGGCTCCCAGAGTGAGTTCCAGGCCCTGGCCTTCCACGCGATGCTGGGCATCACTGAAATCCGCCTGTTCGACATCGACGCCAAGGCCACCGCCAAACTGGCCGCCAACCTCAAAGCCTTCCCAGCGATCAAAGTGGTCCTGGCAGGCAGCGTGGCCGAAGCCGTGAAAGGTGCCGACATTGTCACCACCGTCACCGCCGACAAGGCCTACGCCACCATCCTCACGGACGAGATGATCGAACCGGGCATGCACCTGAATGCCGTCGGTGGCGACTGCCCCGGCAAGACCGAACTGGACCGACGAATCGTCGAACGGGCCCGCGTGATTGTCGAGTACGAGCCACAAAGCCGCATCGAAGGCGAAATCCAGCACATGCCGGAAGATTCGCCGGTCACCGAGCTGTGGCAAGTGATCAACGGCCAGGCGCCAGGCCGCGAAAACGCGCGCCAGGTCACCCTGTTCGACTCGGTAGGTTTTGCCATCGAAGACTACTCCGCCCTGCGTTACGTACTGGACGTGGCCAAGGCGCTGGACGTGGGCAGCGAACTGGAACTGGTGCCGGACCTTGCCGACCCCAAGGACCTGTTTGCCCGCCTGGCCCAAGCACCGGTGGCACAGCAGAAAAAGCGCGCCTGAGACCGCTCTGGCCTGCCGCTTTGCGTGAAAGGCAGGCCGGAAAAACCCGGTCAACAAGCCGATTCAGCGGGTGCCGCAGCCGTTTCCGCTGTGACCCGCGTTTTAACAGCACATTCCGCCCGCCGCGGCAGGGGTAAACGACACAAAAAACGCACCATCTTGAAGCATTCTCTCTGACAACAAACAGCCCAATGTAGTGAGGCAGCCCAATGTGGCGAGGGAGCTTGCTCCCGCTGGAGTGCGTAGCGCTCCCGGGATTTTGGGGCCGCT
>NZ_JBSVWQ010000402.1:0-2450 GCF_054071215.1 Pseudomonas sp. SDO5522_S412
AAAACACTAGATATGAAGAAGTGGGAAAGGGAATTGGCACCCGTTGAACGGAAAAAAATCCCAACCTTGGGGGGCCAGTTCGCGCCCCAATGGGAGCAAGCTCCCTCGCCACAAGTACTCAATCAGCTGCGGTATTGGTGGCGTTCAATCCAGGCCACGAGGCAGTTGCAAGGTCACCCGCAAACCGCCCTCCCGCAGATTCTGCAAACTCACTTCACCGCCATGGCTGTGGGCAATGTTGCGGGCGATGCCCAGGCCCAGGCCGTAACCCTGTTGCTGCCCGGCCAGGCGGAAGTGCGGCTCGAAGACCTGCTCCAGGCGCTGTTCCGGCACGCCCGGGCCTTCGTCGTCGACGTGGAGGATGAACTCCGCGCCATCGTCTTCAATGTGCAAATGGGCGTTCTGCCCGTACTTCAGGGCGTTGTCGATCAGGTTGCCGATGCAGCGCTTGAGCGCCAGCGGCTTGCCCGGGTACGTCGTAAGTGCCCGACCATGTTGGGTCACGCGCCCATTGCCGTTGGGCGCCAGGTACGGCTCCACCAGGCAGTCGAGTACGTGGTTGAGGTCCACCGGTTCGATGTTTTCGTGAATGTCGGTGTCTTTCACACACTGCAACGCGCCTTTGACCAGCAACTCCAGTTCATCCAGGTCGCGGCCGAACTTGGTTTGCAGGTTCTCGTCTTCCAGCAATTCCACCCGCAACCGCAGGCGTGTGATGGGTGTGCGCAGGTCGTGGGAAATGGCGCTGAACAGCTGGCTGCGTTCGGTCAGGTAACGGCTGATGCGTTCGCGCATGGCATTGAACGCGCGGCCCACTTCCACCACTTCGCTGCCGCCGCCTTCGGCCACCGGCTCCACGTCGGCGCCCAGGGACATGTCCCGCGCCGCCCTCGCCAGGCGCTTGAGTGGACGGCTTTGCCAGTGCACCAACAGGCCGATAAACAGCAGCAGGAAGCCGCTGGTGAGCACGATAAACCACACCTGCTGGTATGGCAGGCCTTGTTCTTCGAGGCTGGTATAGGGTTCGGGCAGCAAGGAGGCAATGTAGAGCCATTCGCCCTGGGCCAGCTGGATCTGGGTGACCAACACCGGCGGATTCACCGGTTCCAGGGTCAACGCGTAATGCGCCCAGGAGCGCGGCAATTCATCGAGTTTCAAGCCGGCGTTGAAGATGCGCAGGTCTTCGGCGCTGACGAACTCCACCGAAACATGCACGTCGCTGCCCAGGGTCTGGCGCAACACTTCTTCGACAGCACCGAGCACTGCATGCTTGCGCGGGGTTTCCGGCAATACCGCCATGTCCAGGGGCTTGTCGTTGAGCGTCACCACAAACCGGGTACCGCCCATGCTGCGCAACTGGTCCAGTACCAACGGCCGGAAGGCCACCGGCAACGAGCGGAAATAACTGACGCTGGCGGTCATCGAATGCGCCAGGCTGCGGGCGGCGGTTACCAGGCCTTCAAGCTGGGTAGCGCGCAATTGCGAGACCCAGATCACGCTGGACAACGCCTGGGCAAACAGCACCGCCAACAGGGTCAGCAGTAACATCCGCCCCAGCAGCGAACGCGGTACCGGGATGCGCCGGCGCAGTTCACGCAGGCGCTCAGTGGGCATTGCCGGCAACCACGCTGGCTGCCAATTGATAGCCACTGCCGCGCACGGTGCGGATCAGCCGGGGTGGTTTTTCGGTGTCGCGCAGGCGTTGGCGCAGACGGCTGACGGCCATGTCGACAATCCGGTCCAGGGGCATCAGGTCGCGGCCACGGGTGGCGTTGCCGATGGTGTCGCGGTCGAGGATTTGCTGGGGGTGGTCGAGGAACAGTTTGAGCAGGGCAAAATCGGCGCCGGAAAGAATCACTTCCTCGCCGTCGACGTGGAACAGCCGGTGGCTGACCATGTCCAGGCGCCACTCGCCAAACACCAGCACCTCGCCGCCGCTGCGCTCCTGGCCAAACTGGCAGCGCCGCAACAAGGCCTTGATACGGGCCTGCAACTCACGGGGGCTGAAGGGTTTGCCGATGTAATCGTCGGCACCCAGCTCCAGGCCGATCACGCGGTCGGCTTCGTCGGAACTGGCGGTGAGCATGATGATCGGCACCTGGGCCTGGCGTGGGTGCTGGCGGATCCAGCGGCAGAGGCTGAAACCGTCTTCGTCCGGCAGCATCACATCAAGGATCACCAGGTCGCACGGGGCTTCGTTCATCGCCTGGCGGAACCCCGCGCCATCCGGCACGCCGCGCACCTGGAAACCGGCGCGGCTGAGGTAGGTTTGCAGCAACTCGCGGATTTCCTGGTCGTCGTCGACCAGGAGAATGGATTTACTGATTACGCTCACGGGGTCCTCCTTGTTGTTATGGCCAAGCTTAAGTCATTTGTTGCCCTTGAGGCCGCCTTCGCGAGCAAGCCCGCTCCCACATTCGACCTCATTCATCCAGTTGGAATGGGATTGA
>NZ_JBSVWQ010000403.1:0-2419 GCF_054071215.1 Pseudomonas sp. SDO5522_S412
ATCAGTGACTGATACACCGCCTTCGCGAGCAAGCCCGCTCCCACATTTGGTTCGTGGTGTGCTTGGAAGTAATGACTGGAATAAATTTTGCTCTCAGATGTGATCGCCACGCTTGCCGTGGCGTCATTACTGGCTCAATTTAGCGGCATCGTCCCGGAAGACCCCAGACTTCATGTCATCGACCTCCTTCAAGCAGTCCATGCGGCGCCTTTGGGCACTGGATAAGTTCAGTTACAGCGTACGGGTATTCATCGCCCTGACCGGCAGCATGGCGCTGTGCTGGTACCAGAATGAAATGGCGCTGCTGATCCCGCTGTTCCTGGGCATTATCGCCAGCGCCCTGGCCGAGACCGATGACAACTGGCAAGGCCGGCTCAACGCCCTGGCCGTGACACTGGTGTGCTTCAGCACTGCGGCACTGTCCGTCGAACTGCTTTTCCCTTATCCCTGGATCTTCGCGATCTTCCTGGCTCTATCCAGCTTCGGCCTGACCATGCTCGGTGCCCTCGGCGAGCGTTATGGGGCGATCGCTTCGGCCACCCTGATTCTCTCGGTCTACACCATGATCGGCGTGGACCAGCGCGGTGGCGCCGTCACCGACTTCTGGCATGAACCCTTGCTGCTGGTGGCCGGCGCCGCGTGGTATGGCGCGCTGTCGGTGTTGTGGCAGGTGCTGTTTTCCAACCAGCCAGTGCAGCAGAGCCTGGCGCGACTGTTTCGTGAGCTGGGGCGTTACCTCAAGCTCAAGTCCTCATTGTTCGAACCGATCCGCCAACTGGATGTGGAAGCGCGGCGCCTGGAACTGGCGCAGCAGAACGGCCGGGTGGTGGCAGCACTGAACGCCGCCAAAGAGATCATCCTGCACCGGGTCGGCAATGGTCGCCCGGGCTCCAAGGTCAGCCGCTACCTCAAGCTGTACTTCCTGGCCCAGGACATCCACGAGCGCGCCAGCTCCTCGCACTACCCTTACAACGCCCTCGCCGAAGCCTTCTTCCACAGCGACGTGCTGTTCCGCTGCCAGCGCCTGTTGCGCCAGCAAGGCAAGGCCTGCCAGACCCTGGCCGAATCGATTCAGATGCGCCAGCCGTTCGTTTATGACGCCAGCTTCGCCGAAGCCCTGGGCGACCTCAACGCCTCCCTGGAACACCTGCGCATCCAGAGCAACCCGGCCTGGCGCGGCCTGCTGCGCTCCCTGCGCGCCCTGGCCGCCAACCTGTCGACCCTGGACCGCCTGCTCGGCGACGCCGCCAACCCAGACAGCCTGGCCGATGCCACCGACAGCAGCCTGCTGGACCGTGCGCCGCGCAACCTCAAGGAAATGTGGACGCGCCTGCGCACGCAGCTGACACCAACCTCCTTGCTGTTCCGCCATGCCCTGCGCCTGCCCCTGGCGCTGAGTATCGGCTACTGGATGGTGCACTTGATTCACCCGTCCCAAGGCTATTGGATCATCCTCACCACGCTGTTCGTGTGCCAGCCAAACTACGGCGCCACCCGGCGCAAGCTGGGCCAGCGGATCATCGGCACTGCCATCGGCCTGACCATCGCCTGGGCGCTGTTCGACCTGTTCCCCAACCCGCTGATCCAGTCGATGTTCGCCATTGCCGCCGGCCTGGTGTTCTTTATCAACCGCACCACGCGCTACACCCTGGCGACCGCTGCGATCACGCTGATGGTGCTGTTCTGCTTCAACCAGGTGGGCGACGGCTACGGGCTGTTCCTGCCACGGCTGTTCGATACCTTGCTCGGCAGCCTGATCGCCGGACTGGCAGTGTTCCTGTTCCTGCCGGACTGGCAGGGCCGGCGCCTGAACAAGGTGTTGGCCAATACCCTGACCTGCAACAGCATCTACCTGCGCCAGATCATGCAGCAGTACGCCGCGGGCAAAAGCGACGACCTGGCTTACCGCCTCGCCCGGCGCAATGCCCACAACGCCGACGCCGCGCTGTCCACCACCCTGGCGAACATGCTGATGGAGCCGGGGCATTTCCGTAAGGAAGCGGACGTGGGGTTCAGGTTCCTGGTGCTGTCCCACACGCTGCTCAGCTACCTGTCGGGGCTGGGCGCCCACAGGGAAACCCAACTGCCGGCGGAAGTGCGCGAGCACTTGATCGAAGGCGCCGGGAAGACGCTGGCGGCGAGCATCGACGAGATCGCCACCGGGCTGGCGAACAAGCAGCCAATTGCGATTCAGAGTGATGCCGAGGAAGCCTTGGCAGTGGACCTGGAGCAGATGCCGGATGAAATTGACGAAGGGCAGCGGCTGGTGCAGACGCAATTGGCGCTGATCTGTCGGCAACTGGGGCCGTTGCGCACGTTGGCGGCTCACCTGATCAAAGATACCAGCGAAGCCTGAACCCTCTTCGCGAGCAAGCCCGCTCCCACATTCGGCCGAGTTCCACCTTTGGAATGCGGTCGA
>NZ_JBSVWQ010000404.1:0-2400 GCF_054071215.1 Pseudomonas sp. SDO5522_S412
TACATCCGGCGACTGACACACCGCTTTCGCGAGCAAGCCCGCTCCCACATTGGCCCTGCGGCGCAGCTAATGGACAGTTACACTACCGCTCCCCAAAGGAGCCCGCATGACTTCCCTGCTAACCGACTGGCGCGACCGCCCCACCCACCGCCGCGTGTGGGCCCTCGCCGCGCCGATGATTTTGTCGAACATCTCCGTACCACTGGTGGCGCTGGTGGACAGCATGGTCATCGGCCACCTGCCCCACGCCCACCAACTCGGCGCCGTGGCCGTTGGCGCCAGCCTGTACACCTTCCTCGCCTGGGCCATGGGTTTCCTGCGCATGGGCTCCACCGGCTTTGCCGCCCAGGCCGCCGGGCGTGGTGATGGCGCGGCGCTGCGGCAGATTCTGTTGCAGGGGCTGTTGCTGGCGCTGGGCCTGGCCATAGTGCTCGGCAGCATCGGCATTCCGTTAAGCGGCCTGGTGCTGGACTGGATGCAGCCCTCGCCCGAGCTGAACCAACTGACCCGCGAATTCTTCCACACCCGCCTCTTCGGCCTGCCCGCAGCGCTGGCCAGCTACGCGCTGGTGGGCTGGTTCCTCGGCACCCAAAACGCCCGCGCACCGCTGGCGATTCTGCTGACCACCAACCTCGTGAACATCGCGCTCAACCTGTGGTTCGTGCTGGGCCTGGATTGGGGCGTGGTCGGCTCGGCCCGCGCCTCGGTGATCGCCGAATGGACCGGCGCCCTGCTCGGCCTGGCCCTCACCCAAAAAGCCCTGCGTGCCTACCCTGGCCATATCGCCTGGGCGGCACTCAAGCTGTGGCAAAGCTGGCGCCCGCTGCTGGCGGTGAACCGCGATATCTTCATCCGCAGCCTGGCCCTGCAATCGGTGTTTTTCATGATCACCGTGCAAGGCGCTCGCTTGGGGGATGCCACGGTGGCGGCGAATGCGCTGCTGCTCAATGGTCTGTTGCTGACGGCCCACGCCCTGGACGGACTGGCCCACGCCGTGGAAGCCTTGTGCGGCCACGCCATCGGCGCCCACGACCGCCAGGCCTTGCGCCGCTCGCTGGTGGTGGCCTGTGGTTGGTCGTTGCTGGCGAGTATCGGCTTCGCGATCCTGTTCGCCGTGTTCGGCCACCTGTTTATCGCCATGCAAACCGATATTCCGAGCGTGCGCGAAACCGCCGACATCTACCTGCCCTACCTCGCCGTACTGCCGTTGATCGCCGTGTGGAGCTACCTGCTGGACGGCCTGTTCATCGGCGCCACTCGCGCCCGGGAAATGCGCAACGGCATGCTGCTGACGGTGGTGATTGTGCTGCCCTTCGCCTGGGCCTTGCAGGGCCTGGGCAACCACGGCTTGTGGATAACCTTCCTGTTGTTCATGGCCCTGCGCAGCCTGACGCTGTGGGCAATTGCCTGGCGCCTGAACAAGCAGGACCGCTGGCTTACTGGCCCGGCGTGAACGTGATAAACGCCGTGACCCGGTCCAGCACGGGCGCCAGCCAGCGCAGCGGCCGGGACATCGACGCCACCAATGTGGCGTGGCTGGTCTTGGTGAAGTAGAACTCCTCCACCGGCACACCCGCCGCTCGCAGCTTTTTCGCCAACCCGCCGGTGTTGCGCTTGGGGTTGACCAGATTGTCGTCCACCGAAGCAATCAACAGGCTGGGGGGTGCGCTTTGGCTCACGTGGTTGATGGGTTGGGAATCGGGCGGCGAGTCCGGGTAGAAGAACACCGGGCGCACATCGCGGTTTTCAATCGGCAGGAAATCATACGGCCCGGCGAGGCCGATCCATCCCTTGAAGACTGACGGCGACAGGCCAACCCCGGCCAGCCACTGCGGGTCCAGCGCCAGCATTGCGGCGTTGTACGCACCGGAACTGTGGCCCATCACATACAGTTTGCGGGGATCGCCGCCGTATTCGGCACTGTGCTGATACGCCCACGCGACTGCTTGGGCGCCGTCCTGCAAAAACCGTGGGTAGCGCACTTGCGGGTAAAGCCGGTAATCGGCGATCACCACCACGATGCCGCGCGAGGCCAGGGCTTCGCCGACGAAACCGTAGTCATCCTTGGAGCCGCTGTTCCAGCTGCCGCCATAGAAAAACACCACGACGGGCGCGTCGGGCAAGGCGGTGACGGGGCGGTAGATATCGAGTTTCTGGCGGGGGTCATCGCCGTAGGCGAGGGAGGAGGTTTTGGTGAAGGTGCTGGTGGGGGTGAGTGCGTTGAGCACTTTGATCGGGGAGCAGGCTGCGAGCAGCGTCGCGATGGCCAGGGTGAACACTTGCAGGAGCTTTTTCGACATTATTCAGGCCCTATAAAAACTGCAGGACTTGCGGCGATCCAAATGTGGGAGCGGGCTTGCTCGCGAAGGCGGTGTATAAGTCTGCACATGTATCGACTGA
>NZ_JBSVWQ010000405.1:0-2345 GCF_054071215.1 Pseudomonas sp. SDO5522_S412
TTGCCCGCGATGGCGGTGCATCAGACACAGTTGTGCTTGCTGATCCACCGCCACCGCCGGCAAGCCAGCTCCCACAGTTTTAACCGCGCACAGTCAGTGGCTCAGGGTCGTTTGAAGTGGTGGCGCAGGTGTTCGATTCGAGACCGGCAGGTACAGCCTTCAAGGTGGTCGTTGACCATGCCCATCGCCTGCATGAACGCATACATGGTGGTCGGGCCCACATAGCTCCAGCCACGTTTCTTCAGGGCCTTGGACAAACGTGTTGACGCGGCTGACGTGGGGTTGGCCGTCCAGTACGCCATGTCCACCACCGCCGGGCGCTCATCGGCGGCCGGTTCAAACGACCACAGCCACGCCGCCAGCGAGCCGGTCTCATCCACCAGCTCACAGGCGCGCCGGGCGTTGTTGATGGTGGACACGATCTTGGCGCGATTGCGCACGATACCCGGGTCGGCCACCAATCGCTCGATGTCCTGCTCGGTGTACTGCGCCACTCGGCGAAAATCAAAGCCCTCGAACGCCCGGCGAAACGCCTCGCGCTTGCGCAGGATGGTGATCCACGCCATGCCGGCCTGAAAACCTTCCAGGCAAATCTTCTCGTACAGCGCAATGTCATCGGCCACCGGCACGCCCCATTCGTGGTCGTGGTAATCCGGGTACTCCGGCGCCGCCGTGCGCCACGTACAGCTGGTGACGCCCGCCGCGTCCGTGATCAATCCTGGAATATCCATAACTCACCCTGTGAACCAAGCCCGGGATGATAAGCGAAAAAAATTCCGGGCCGCCAACCGCTCAAGTACGAACCTTGCGGACCAACTGGTCAGACCGGGACCTGCCATCCGCGTAATATTTACTTGCGACTTGAAAAAAACCGAGCGTAGACTGGCCCCGCACTGGACATACCGGTCAGACCACAACAATTAAGCCCTGGACCCACCAGGGCACCGAATAGAGATCCTTCCCATGCTCAGATGGTGCTCGCGTTCGATTTTCCTGCAAGTCGTGATTGGCCTGGTGATCGGCATAATCTGCGGCCTCGCCCTCCCTGAATTCTCCTCGCAACTCAAACCCCTGGGTGACGGCTTCATCAAGCTGATCAAAATGCTGATTGGCCTGATCGTCTTCTGCGTGGTGGTCAGCGGTATTTCCGGTGCCGGCGACTTGAAGAAAGTCGGGCGCATCGGCCTCAAGTCGGTGATCTACTTTGAAGCACTGACCACCGTGGCCCTGGTGATCGGCCTGATCATGGCCTTCAGCACCGGGATCGGCACCGGCGCCAATATCCACCTGGAGCAACTGTCGTCTGCCGGCCTGAATGAACTGGCAGACCGCGGCCAACACATCAAGGGCACCAGCCAGTTCCTGATGGACCTGATCCCCAACTCGGTGATCGGCGCCTTCGCGGACAACAACGTGCTGCAAGTGCTGTTGTTTTCCGTGTTGTTCGGCAGCGCGCTGAACCTGGTGGGCGAAGCCGCTTCCGGCATCTCTCGGTTGATCAACGAGCTGAGCCACGTGATCTTCCGCATCATGGGCATGATCGTGCGCCTGGCGCCCATCGGCGTGTTCGGCGCCATCGCCTTCACCACCAGCACCTACGGCCTGGATTCCCTGCAACACCTGGGCAGCCTGGTGGGCCTGTTCTACCTTACGTGCTTCCTGTTCGTCGCGGTGATTCTGGGGCTGGTGATGCGCCTGTCGGGCCTGCGGATGATGCCGCTGCTCAAGTACCTGCGGGAAGAACTGTTGATCGTGATGGGCACCGCGTCCTCCGATGCCGTGTTGCCACAGATCATGCGTAAACTGGAACACCTTGGCATTGGCAGCTCCACCGTGGGCCTGGTGATTCCGACCGGGTACTCGTTCAACCTCGATGGTTTCTCGATCTACCTGACCCTGGCCATCGTGTTTATCGCCAATGCCACCGGCACACCGCTGTCGATGACCGACCTGCTGACCATCCTGCTGGTGTCGCTGATCACCTCCAAGGGCGCCCACGGGATTCCGGGTTCGGCACTGGTGATTCTGGCGGCGACACTCACCGCAATCCCGGCGATTCCGGTGGTGGGCCTGGTGCTGGTGCTGGCGGTGGACTGGTTCATGGGCATTGGCCGGGCGCTGACCAACCTGATCGGCAACTGCGTCGCCACCGTGGCCATCGCCCGCTGGGAAAAAGACATCGATATCCAGCGCGCCAACAAGGTGCTGGACGGTCAACAAGGGTATGCCTTCCAGGCCAAGAAACCGGTGCTGCCCGCCCACCAAGAGTTCTGATGAGACAGACTCACCCCCTGTGGCGAGGGAGCTTGCTCCCGCTGGGGCGCGAAGCGGCCCCAAAAAATGGG
>NZ_JBSVWQ010000406.1:0-2330 GCF_054071215.1 Pseudomonas sp. SDO5522_S412
CACAGTCGACTGCATTCCAACAATGGAACTCGATCGAATGTGGGAGCGGGCTTGCTCGCGAAGGCGGCAGTAAAGACAACACCGATCCCAAGCCTGATACCATGTCGCGCAAACACCCCTGCCGTGACGACGCCAGCCGATGCCCATCGCTCCAAGCTCCGCCCTCAAGCCTCAATTGACCGCCGTGTTGACGCACTTCCACGACCTGATCGTGCCGCTCTGGCAAGGCCCGGGCTGGAATGCCGACCTGGCGCTGCCCTATGAGGCCCTGGACGCCGATCATCGGCCTTTGCCCCCGCAACGCTATCGCGCCATGGCCTGCGCACGGCAGTTGTACCTGTTTGCCAGCCTGATCGGTGAACCCGGCGCAGCCTTTGCCGAGGAGCGCGCCGCCGCGTTGTTCCGTTCCCTGCAACGGCACTTCCACGACGCCGAGCACGGCGGCTGGTTCTACAGCATCGACGCCCACGGCAAGCCGCTGGATAAGCGCAAGGACCTCTACACCCACGCCTTCATCATCTTCGCCTGCGCCCACTATTGGGCCAAGGTACGTGAATCGCTGGTGGAATCGGTACTCGACGCCGCCTTGGAAGTGGTCGCCGAACGCTTCGCCACCGGCGACGGCCTGTACGAAGCGGTGCTGGAACGTAACTGGTCATCCCTCAAGTCTGGCCCTCTGCAAAACCCGCTGATGCACCTTGCCGAAGGTTTCCTCGCCACGTTGGCCGTGCGGGAGGACGCCGTCACCCAAGACGCGTTGCTGGACCTGGCCAACGCCATGCAGAAGCGCTTCATCGACCGCCAACACGGGGTGATGATGGAAAAACCGCTGGGTGCTGTGGATAACTGGTTTGAACCGGGGCATCAGTTCGAATGGTTCTTCCTGCTGGAATCTTCGGATTTGCTGCGGGGCACACCGCTGCACACATCGCTGAACAAAGCGTTCACCTATGCCGAGCAAAAGGGTGTGGATAACCTGACCGGTGCGGTCAGCGGCATGCTCGCCCTGGACGGCAGCGTGCGCGACGGCACCCAGCGCATCTGGGCCCAGGCCGAATACCTGCGGGCGCTGACCTTGCGGCCCGACAGTGAAGCCGTGCTGCAACGCCAATTGCTGGCGCTGCAACAACGCTTCCTGCATGACAAAGGCTGGAATGAGTGCCTGGATGCCAAGGGGCACGTGAGCCGGCGGGACATGCCGTCGACCACGCCTTACCACTTGGCAACGTGCTACCTGGGCCTTACGCAATCCATTTGCGGTCCCCGGTAAAACTGATCGTCAGCCAGCGGGCCGCGTCGGGCTTGCCCAACCCTGTGGATATTTCTTCGCGCAGCCCGTCCAGGGTGGCGACGTTATCCACCGGGTAATCCGCCGGCAGCACCACATGAATCTCGATAAACCGCGCCCGCCCGTGCTTCTGCACGTAGGACACGTAATCATCGAAACCATGCCTGGCCTGGGCCGCCTCCATCACTTCGCGCACTTTGCCGTCCAGTTGGTCCGGCACAATCCCCAACACGTCGCGTAGCGCCGGGCGCAGGATCTTGAAGGCCGGCGCCAGCATGCTCAACGCCAGCAGGATCAGGATCAACGGGTCGACATACACCGCCCACTGCCCATAGCCCTGGGACTTGAGCAACAGCGCCGCCAGGAAGCTCACCAGCAGCCCCACCGACAGCATCGCGTCCACCAACCAACTGATGTTGTCGAACTGGATCAGCGACGACTTGAGCGTGCGATTGCGGTAACGCACGTAGAAGAAATAGGCGAACTCGACGACGGTAAACACCGCCGCGTAGATGATCACCAGGCCCAACTCGATATCGCGCCCGCCATTGATAATGCCGAATACGCCGTTGAGAAACGCGTAGATGGCGATCAACAGCAAAAAGCTGCCTTCGATCAACAGCACCATGGGCTCCAGGTGCCAGTAGCCGAACTGGAAACGTTCGTTGCTTTTCTTGGCGATCAGCTTGGCCGTGATCAGCATCAGCACCTTGATGGCGGTGGCGATCAGCGAGAAAAAGCCGTCGAATAAAATCGATTGGGCGCCCGACACCACCCCCGTGACAATCCCGGCGATCGCCACGGCGAACATCAGGATGGTCGATTGTTTGAGCAGCGACTGCTCACCTCGGTTACTCACATATCCTCCTGTCAAAACCTTTGAACCGCACAGCGCGGCGGGGTTTTCAGGGGTGGAGTGTACCTTATGTCCTGTTTTGGCCGATTTGCCGCATTTTCCAGGCTGACAAAAACCCTGTGGCGAGGGAGCTTGCTCCCGCTGGGCGGCGAAGCCGCCCCAAAAAAGCCAGGGCCGCTTCGCAGC
>NZ_JBSVWQ010000407.1:0-2323 GCF_054071215.1 Pseudomonas sp. SDO5522_S412
CACATTTGAATGTGTTCACAAATCAAAATGTGGGAGCGGGCTTGCTCGCGAAGGCGGTCGAACTGACAACAGAGATGTTGAGGTAAACATGAACAACTGGATCAGCGCCCTCGCCGACCTGCAGAACCAGGGCGAACCCTGCGTGCTGGTGACCATCATCGAAGAGCTCGGCTCCACGCCGCGCAACGCCGGTTCGAAGATGGTGATCAGCGCCGCCCACACCTTCGACACCATCGGTGGCGGGCACCTGGAATACAAGGCGATGCAGCTCGCCCGGGACATGCTTGTGCGCGGCCAGCAAAACACCCACCTGGAGCGCTTCAGCCTCGGCGCCAGCCTGGGCCAGTGCTGCGGCGGCGTGACGGTGCTGTTGTTCGAACCCATGGGCCAGGTGCAGGCGCAGATCGCGGTGTTCGGCGCCGGCCACGTGGGCCGCGCGCTGGTGCCGTTGCTGGCCAGCCTGCCATGCCGGGTGCGCTGGATCGATTCCCGGGAACAGGAATTCCCGGAACACATCCCCCAAGGCGTGCGTAAAATCGTCAGCGAAGAGCCGGTGGATGAAATCGACCACTTGCCTGTGGGCAGTTACTGCATCGTCATGACCCACAACCACGCGCTGGACCTGGAGCTGACCGCCGCCCTGCTCAAGCGCAATGACTTCACCTACTTCGGCCTGATCGGCTCGAAGACCAAACGCGTCAAGTTTGAACACCGCCTGCGGGATCGCGGTTTCGACACCGCGCAACTGCAACGCATGCATTGCCCGATGGGGCTGACCGAGGTCAAAGGCAAACTGCCTGTGGAAATCGCCATCTCCATCGCCGGCGAAATCATCGCCACCTATAACGCCAACTTCGGCCAGCACACTGCGAGCGCCGAACCCATTGCCAAACTGCTGCCGGTATCCCGCCGCAGCCAAGCGACTAACTGAGACGACCATGCCTTTGACACGCAAAGCCTACCGTGCCGCCATTTTGCACAGCATCGCCGACCCTGCCGAAGTGGGGATCGAAGCCTCCTACGAATATTTCGAGGACGGCCTGCTGGTGATCGACAACGGCCAGATCAGCGCCCTGGGCCATGCCTGCGACTTGCTCGCCAGCCTGCCCGCCGACATCGAAGTCACCCATTACCAGGACGCGCTGATCACCCCCGGCCTGATCGACACCCACATCCACCTGCCGCAGACCGGCATGGTCGGTGCCTATGGCGAGCAGTTGCTGGACTGGCTCAACACCTACACCTTCCCGTGTGAAAGCCAGTTCGCCGACAAGGCCCACGCCGAAGAAGTCGCGGATATTTTCATCAAGGAACTGCTGCGCAACGGCACCACCACCGCGCTGGTATTTGGCAGCGTGCACCCGCAGTCAGTGAACTCGTTTTTTGAAGCGGCCGAGAAGCTCGACCTGCGGATGATCGCCGGCAAGGTAATGATGGACCGCAACGCGCCGGACTATTTGACCGACACCGCCGAATCCGGCTACGCGGAAAGCAAGGCGCTGATCGAGCGCTGGCACGGCAAGGGCCGTTTGCACTACGCGGTGACGCCACGTTTCGCACCGACCAGTACACCTGAACAACTGACCCTCGCCGGGCAGCTGCTGGGGGAATACCCGGACCTCTACATGCAGACTCACATCAGTGAAAACCTGCAGGAAGTGGAATGGGTGAAAGAACTGTTCCCGGAACGCAAGGGTTACCTGGACGTGTACGACCATTACAAACTGCTGGGTGAACGCTCGGTGTTCGCCCACGGTGTGCACCTGTGCGACGACGAATGCGCGCGGTTGGCAGAAGCCGGTTCGGCAGTCGCGTTCTGCCCGACATCGAACTTCTTCCTGGGCAGCGGTTTGTTCAACCTGCCGATGGCCGAGAAGCACAAGCTGAATGTCGGCCTGGGTACGGACGTCGGCGGTGGCACCAGCTTCTCGCTGCTGCAAACCCTGAACGAAGCGTACAAGGTGATGCAACTGCAAGGGGCGCGCTTGAGTCCGTTCAAGTCGTTGTACCTGGCGACCCTGGGTGGTGCGCGGGCGCTGCGTCTGGAAGACAAGATCGGCACGCTGCAACCCGGCACTGATGCGGACTTCCTGGTACTGGATTACAACGCCACCCCGCTGCTCAGCTATCGCCTGAAGCAGGCCAATAACATCGCCGAGACGTTGTTTGTGTTGATGACGCTGGGGGATGACCGGGCGGTGTTGCAGACGTATGCGGCGGGGCAATTGGTGCACCAACGCTGATTTAACAGGTACAACAAAACAAATGTGGGGGCGGGCTTGCTCGCGAAGGCGGTGTGTCAGTCGCTGGATATGCTGACTGA
>NZ_JBSVWQ010000408.1:0-2307 GCF_054071215.1 Pseudomonas sp. SDO5522_S412
GCGGTGTGTCAGTCACCTGATGTATCAACTGACCCACCGCATTCGCGAGCAAGCCCGCTCCCACATTAGATCGCGCTAGCCTTGGGAGCTGGCGCAGGCTTCACGCTGGTCTTGCGCCCCAACATCACCGTCACAATCACCCCGCAGGCAAACAGCCAGGTAATCGGCTCGATGTGTTCACCAAAAAACAGCGCCGAAAACGCGATGGTGAAAAAGATCTGCAACAGCTGAATCTGGCTGACCCGGGCGATGCCACCCATGGCGAGCCCGGCGTACCACGCAAAGAACCCCAGGAACTGCGAAAACAACGAGACATAACCAAACGCCCACCAAGTGCGCATGGAAATCGGCCCTTCGTGTTGCAGCGCCAGGTAGGCCACCGGCCCGATCAATACCGGCGTCGACAGCACCAGCGCCCAGCAGATTACCTGCCAGCCGCCCATCTCCTTGGCCAACCGGCCGCCTTCGGCATAACCCAGGCCACCCACGGCAATCGCCCCGAGCATCAACAGGTCGCCCGCCTGGATGCTGCCGGCTCCGGTGATCAACGCATAACTCAGCACCAGCGCACTGCCCAGCGCCGCGCAGGCCCAGAAGGCCTTCGACGGACGTTCATGGGACAGCCACGCCGCATACAGCGCCACGCACAGCGGCTGCAACCCGTTGACCAGCGCGCCATGGGACGCGGGCAAGGTTTGCATGGCCCAGGCCGACAACACAGGGAAACCCAGGATCACCCCGGCAATCACCAGCGTCAGCCCGCGCACCTGGCGCCAGGTGGGCCAGCGCTCACGGCGCCACAGCAACAACGCCGCCGCCGGCACCGCCGCGAACAACGCCCGGCCCAGGCCATTGAGCAACGGGTGGATTTCCTGCACCACGATACGGGTGAAGGGCAGGGTGAGGCTGAAGATGACGACGCCCAGCAGGCCGAGGGCCATGCCGGTATTTTCGCGGGAGCTCATGGAAGGAACCAGAATCGAATGGGCCGGAAGTGGACGTTCATCTAGCCACAAAGCCCCGCAAACACGGGCTTACAGCTAGGTGCAGATTGAGCCGTACAGTTTTGAACGGGCGACTCGGTTCATGTGGGAGCTGTCGAGCCTTGGCGAGGCTGCGATGGGATCAACGCAGTTTACCTGTCAGACCGAGGTGTCTGCATCGCGGGCAAGCCCGGCTCCCACACAAGCCGGGGTGCTGATGTAGTAGCGGGCCATTACCCGGATCAAGCCTGCGGGTCTATCTTGGCTACTCCTGTCTGCCCAACCGTTCAACCGGAGGAATGTCCCATGGCCGCGAAAAAAATCCTGATGCTGGTCGGCGATTACGTCGAAGACTATGAAGTGATGGTGCCGTTCCAGGCGCTGCTGATGGTGGGGCATACCGTGCACGCGGTGTGCCCTGACAAGGCTGCCGGCCAGACCGTGCGCACGGCGATCCACGACTTCGAAGGCGACCAGACCTACAGCGAAAAGCCCGGGCACCTGTTCGCCCTGAATGCGGATTTTGCCAAGGTGAACGCCGCCGACTACGACGCGCTGCTGGTGCCGGGTGGCCGTGCCCCTGAGTACCTGCGGCTGAACGAAAAGGTCCTGCAACTGGTCAAGGATTTCGATCAGGCTGGCAAACCCATCGCTGCCGTGTGCCATGGCGCTCAACTGCTGGCGGCTGCCGGGATCCTGGAAGGCCGCGAGTGCAGCGCCTACCCGGCGTGCGGGCCGGAGGTACGACTGGCGGGCGGTACGTTCATCGATATCCCGGTGACCGACAGCCACGTTCAAGGCAATCTGGTGACGGCCCCGGCGTGGCCGGCGCACCCAAGCTGGCTCGCGGGTTTCCTCGGACTGCTGGGCACCAAAATCACCCTGTAAAGCGGAGGTCATCGCCATGTGCGAGCTGTACGTCAAGGCCGACCCGATTCTGTACGAATCCCGCTCGCGCTCCCTGCGCATCTGCGGCGTGGTGACCACCGTGCGCCTGGAAAACCAGTTCTGGGACATCCTCAGCGAAATCGCCGAGGTGGATGGGATGACCACCAATCAACTGATCGCCAAGCTGTATGAAGAAGTGATGGATTACCGCGGCGAAGTGGTGAATTTTGCTTCGTTCTTGCGGGTGAGTTGCACGCGGTATTTGAGCAAGCAGCGGGTTCACGCCCCAGAGCTCAGCCTTGTGAATACAAGAAATGGCGCGCAGAAGATCTGAATGTGGGAGCGGGCTTGCTCGCGAAGGCGGTGTGTCAGGTAACTCCCTTCCCCACCGATCCCACACCTTCTCCCACCAGCCCCCCCCCCCCCTCCCTCGTCA
>NZ_JBSVWQ010000409.1:0-2302 GCF_054071215.1 Pseudomonas sp. SDO5522_S412
AAAGCGGTGGGTCAGTTCATCAACTCGGTGGCTGGTACACCGCCTTCTCAAGCAAACCCGCCCCCACATTGGTATTGTGTTGCCTGAGGTTTTTTGTCTGGATGGAGAAACCATGCCCACTGAAGTTCGTCTCGCCCAAACTACCGATGCCGAGGGCATCAGCCAGGTCATCCTGGCGGCCCTGCATGACAGCAACGCCCGGGATTATCCGGCGGATGTGATTGCGCGGGTGGCGAGCAACTTTACTCCCGAGGCTGTCGTGGCGTTGCTCGCGCGTCGAACGGTGCTGGTGGCCATTCAGGATGAGGTGATCGTTGCCACGGCGGCACTTGACGCCAATGTGGTGCGCTCGGTCTTCGTCAATCCGGCGCTGCAAGGGCAGGGCATCGGGCGCTTGCTGATGATTGAAATCGAGCTGCGTGCCCGGGAAGCCGGGGTGACCTTGTTGCATGTGCCGTCTTCGCTGACGGCCGAGCCGTTCTACACCAAGCTGGGTTTCCACACGGTGCGCGATGTCTACCATGGCAATGAACGCACGCTGGTGATGGAGAAGGCGTTGTCATCCCGCCATCCCATCGGCGTCTATCGCGATCGGGCCCATCGGGCGCAGGTGGTGGCGTTGTGGCAGGCGGCGTTTGGTTATGACGCGGCGCATAACCTGCCGAGCCTGGCGATCGACAAGAAGCTGGCGGTCAACGATGGGTTGTTCTTCGTGGCCACCGACAAGAAGGCGGTGATCGGCACTATCCTCGCCGGCTACGACGGGCATCGTGGCTGGTTGTATTCAGTGGCGGTGCACAACGACTATCGCCGCCAGGGCCTGGGCGCCTCGTTGGTGCGGCATGCGGAGCAGGCGTTGACGGCGCTGGGTTGCATGAAGATCAACCTGCAGATCACCAGTGGCAATGACGCGGTGATGGGGTTTTATGAGGCGCTGGGTTATGGCGCGGAGCCGCGGATCAGCATGGGCAAGAAGATCCTGGAAAACATCCCGATGGATAAGGCCTGAAGCCCGGTTTTCCAAACGCTGGAAACCAAATGTGGGAGCGGGCTTGCTCGCGAATGCGGTGTATCAGTCAATAAATCTGTCGACTGACACTCCGTATTCGCGAGCAAGCCCGCTCCCACAGTTTGGTTTTGCAGTGTTGCTTAGACCTTGACGATCCAGCCCTCAGGCGCTTCGACGTCGCCGGACTGTACGCCAGTCAGCTCTTTGTAGAGCTTCTGGGTGACCGGGCCGACTTCTTTTTCGCTGTAGAACACGTGCAGCTTGTCTTTGTACTCGATGCCGCCGATCGGGGTGATCACGGCGGCGGTGCCGCAGGCGCCGGCTTCCTTGAAGTCCGACAGCTTGTCGATCAGCACGTCGCCTTCAACCACTTCCAGGCCCAGGCGCGATTTTGCCAGCTCGATCAGCGACAGGCGGGTGATGCCTGGCAACACCGACGGCGAGTTCGGGGTGACGAACTTGTTGTCGTGGGTGATCCCGAAGAAGTTGGCCGAGCCGACTTCTTCGATCTTCGAGTGGGTGGCCGGGTCGAGGTAGATGCAGTCGGCGAAGTTGGCTTTTTTCGCCAGGGAACCGGGCATCAGGCTGGCGGCGTAGTTGCCACCGACCTTGGCTGCGCCGGTGCCGTTGGGAGCCGCACGGTCGTAACCGGAGATCAGGAAGTTGTGCGGGGTCAGGCCGCCCTTGAAGTAGGCGCCGACCGGGATGCAGAAGATCGAGAAGATGAATTCCGGCGCGGTGCGCACGCCGATGTTGTCACCGGTGCCGATCACGAACGGGCGCAGGTACAGCGCGCCGCCGGTGCCGTACGGCGGGATGAACCGCTCGTTGGCGCGGACCACTTCCTTGCAGGCTTCGATGAAGGCGTCGGTCGGCACTTGTGGCATCAGCAGGCGGCCACAGCTGCGCTGCATGCGCGCGGCATTCTGGTCGGGGCGGAACAGGTTGATCGAACCGTCCTTGCAGCGGTAGGCCTTGAGGCCTTCAAAGCATTGCTGGCCGTAGTGCAGGGCGGTGGAGCCCTCGCTGATGTGCAGCACGTTGTCGTCGGTCAGGGTGCCTTTTTGCCACTCGCCGTCTTTCCAGGTCTGGAGGAAACGCTTGTCGGTCTTGATGTAGTCAAAACCCAGCTTGTCCCAATTGATGCTTTCGTTACCCATGACACCCTCTATCTTTTGTCAACCGCCTGGTCGAAGGCAGGCTTATGGTTTATTTCTGGATGGGCGCAACAATACTTCATTCTTGGCTTGTGTGGGAGCGGGCTTGCTCGCGAATGCGGCGTGTCATTCGATG
>NZ_JBSVWQ010000410.1:0-2277 GCF_054071215.1 Pseudomonas sp. SDO5522_S412
GGTCCAGTTCGGCGTAGCTCAGGCGTTGGCCTTCGAACACCAGCGCGGGCGCGTTCGGCGTCAACGCGGCTTGCTGGCTCAGGGCCGTGTGCAAGTTCGTCGGGCCCGAATATTCGCGCTCGGTGGCATTCCATCGAGCGAGTTGCGCCTGATCCTGCTGCTGCGGGAACAACGCCACCAGCGCACGCTCCGGCGTGGCGATGAGTGCATCCAGCAGCGCACACCATTGCGCGCTCCAGCGCTGCATCGTGGCGGCATCGAACAGTGCCGCCTGGTATTCCAGCGCCAGGGTCATGTCGCTGCCGTCGTCGTGGACTTCCCAACTTTGTTCGAACTTGGCGTCGATGGCGGGCAGAGTCTGTTCTGTGAGTTCAAGGCCCGGCCATTGGCGGCTGTCCATGCGGCCGTGGTTGAGGGAGAACAGCACCTGGAACAACGGCGTGCGGTTCAGGTCACGGCGCTGGGTCACGGCGCCGACCAAGGTGGCGAACGGCAGGTCGGCGTGGGCCTGGGCGGCGCGCAGGTCGGTCTCCAGCGCCGTCAGCAAGGCAGACGCTGGCGCCTGTTGATCGACCTCGCTGCGAATCACCAAGGTATTGACCAGGCAGGCCAGCAGCGCCTGGGTTTGCGGCTGGTCGCGCTGGTCGGCCGGGGTGCCCAGGCGAATATCGCGCTGGCCGCTGTAACGGGCGAGCAGGGCACTCAACGCGCTCGCCAGCACCACATACGGCGTGGTGCTCCGCAGGCGCGCAAAGTGGCGGATCGCGGCGGCGCGCTCGGGGCCCAGGTGGAGGATCAACTGCCCGGCGCGCCGATCCGCTTCGGCGGCGCGTGGTCTGTCCAGGGGCAGGTCGAGTACGTAATCGTCCGTGCCCAGATGATGTTTCCAGTAGTCCAAGCTGGCTTGGCGCCGGGCCTGGGTTTGTGGGTGTTGCTGCCACAGGGCGAAATCAACGTAGTCGAGGTCCAGTGGCGTCCAGTCCGGTGTCTGCCCGCTCAGCCCGGCACGGTAGGCCAGCGCCAGTTCGTCGATCAGCAGTTGCATGGCCCAGCCGTCTGTGGCGCTGTGGTGCAGGCACAGCAGCAGCAGGTTTTCGTCGCTGTCTTGGCGTTGCAGCAACTGTGCACGCCAAGGTGCAGCGGCGGCCAGGTCGAACGGGGCCATCAATTCGGCCTGGGCACGGCTGCACGCGTCATTCCAGGCGTTGGTGGCGACCGAGGTCACCCGCAGCGCAGGGCCTTGCGGATCAATGAGCAACTGCGCTTGGCCGGCGGTTTCTACGATGCGGCTGCGCAGCACCAAGTGCCGCTCGCTGACTTGGTCGAAGGCTTCGCGCAGGGCTGCCAGATCCAGCGTGCCCTTCAAGGTCAGCGCGAACGGCATGTGGTACTCGCGGGACTCCGGCACCAGGCGGCTGAGCATCCAGAAACGATGTTGCGCCAGACCCAGCGGCAACGTTGCCGGACGCGGTTGGGCCGTGATCACCTCAGCGGGCAAGGCGTCGCGCAAGTGGTCGGCCAACGCCGCCACTGTTGGCTGGGCAAACACCACCGCCAACGGCAAGGTGACGCCCAGGCGTTCACGCACCCGGGCCACCAGGCGCGTGGCGAGCAACGAATGGCCGCCGAGGTGGAAGAAGTGGTCGTCGATGCCTACCGAGGGGCATTCCAGCACTTCGCTGAACACGTCGCAGAGCAGGGTTTCGGTGGCGTTGCGCGGCGCCCGATGGGGTTGCTCGCGGGGCGTATCGGGCAAGGTGATCGCGGCCAAGGCCTTGCGGTCGAGCTTGCCGTTGCTGTTGAGCGGCAGGTGGTCAAGTTGCACCAGCAGGCTCGGCAGCATGTACGTGGGCAAGTGCTTGCCGAGGTCGTCGCGCAGGCTCGCTTCATCGGCGTTGCCGCTCCAGAAGGTCACCAGACGCTGGTCCAGCAGCAGGGTGGCCGCGTCGCGCACGCCGGGCTGAGCCAGCAGGGCGGCGTCGATCTCGCCCAGTTCGATGCGCTGGCCACGCAGCTTGACCTGATGGTCGAGGCGGCCGAGGTAATCGATATTGCCGTCGGCAAGGAAGCGGCAACGGTCGCCTGTGCGGTACAGGCGCTCACCGTTAACCATCAGGAAGCGCTCGGCGGTCAGGTCTGCACGTTTGAGGTAACCGCGTGCCACGCCGACACCGCCAATGTACAGCTCGCCGATGCTGCCAATCGGCAACGGTTGTTGGGCCTCATCGAGGATATGCAGGCGCAGGTTGGCGATGGGTTTGCCGATCGGCACGAGCG
>NZ_JBSVWQ010000411.1:0-2274 GCF_054071215.1 Pseudomonas sp. SDO5522_S412
ACGGATGTGCAACCTGACACACCGCTTTCGCGAGCAAGCCCGCTCCCACATTTTGAACGAGTACACCCATCATGAGCCTTTCTTCTCAACCGTCACTGCGCTCCGTGGAAGTGGCCAATTTCGAAGCCTTGCTGGAACGCCTCAGCGCCCAGCTCGCCGCCACTGCACACATCGTTGATGAATGCGGCACCTTCCCCCACGACAACTTCAAGCTGCTGCACGAACACGGCCTTATCGCCCTGACCGTGCCCAAGGCCCTCGGCGGTGGCGGTGCCAACCTGAGCCAGGCGCGCAAGGCCATCAGCGCGATTGCCAAGGGCGAGCCGTCCACCGCGTTGATCCTGGTGATGCAGTACCTGCAACACACGCGCCTGCAAGACAGCAAAACCTGGCCGCCCGCCCTGCGCACCCAGGTCGCCGAAGACGCTGTGCGCAATGGGGCGCTGATCAATGCCCTGCGCGTCGAACCCGATCTCGGCACCCCGGCCCGTGGCGGCCTGCCCGCGACCATCGCCCGGCGTACCGCCGCCGGCTGGCGCATCAGCGGGCGCAAGATCTACTCCACCGGCAGCCATGGCCTGAGCTGGTTCAGCGTGTGGGCCCGCAGCAGCGATGAAGACCCGTTGGTAGGCGCCTGGCTGGTGCCCAGGGACAGCCCCGGCATCAGCATCATCGACACCTGGGACCACCTCGGCATGCGCGCCACCTGCAGCCATGAAGTGGTGTTCGACAACGTGCTGGTGCCGCTGGACCACGCGGTCAGCGTCAGCCCCTGGAGCGCACCGCAGGCGGAACTGGACGGTGACGGGTTCCTGTGGATGTCGGTACTGCTCTCATCGGTGTACGACGCCGTGGCCCAGGCCGCGCGCGACTGGCTGGTGGACTGGCTGGAACAACGCAAGCCGTCCAACCTCGGCGCCGCGCTGTCGACCTTGCCGCGCTTTCAGGAGACCGTCGGGCATATCGACACTCTGCTGTTTTTCAACCGCAGCCTGCTGGACGCCGCCGCCGACGGGCATACGCCAGCGGCCCACGCCGCACAGATCAAATACCTGGTGACCGGCAACGCGATCCGTGCCGTCGAGTTGGCCATCGAGGCTTCCGGCAATCCCGGCCTGTCCCGACACAGCCCACTGCAGCGGCATTACCGCGACGTGCTGTGCAGCCGCGTGCATACCCCGCAGAACGACGCGGTGCTGCAAGGCGTCGGCAAGGCCGTCTTCGCTCAACGACACAAGGAACGCCCATGAGCCAGGTGATTATCGCCAGCCAGCTGGACGAAGATTTCAATCAAGTCATCCGCCAGCGCCTGGCCCTCACGCACCCCGGTGCAGAGGTGATCAGCGTGCCGGCCGGTGTGCCCAGCGACTTGCCGGCCCAGGCCAATATCCTGCTGGCCCGGCCGATCAATGTGCGCGGCTACACCGCGCCCGACACACCGCCCCCGGGTTGGCCGTATGGCGTGCAGTGGATCCAGGTGGTGTCGTCGGGCATCGACTTCTATCCCAGGTGGCTGTTCAACGGGCCGCCGGTGAGCACCTCACGGGGCAGCGCCGCCGAAAACCTCGCCGAGTTCGCCCTGGCGGCAATCTTCGCGGCGGCCAAGCATTTGCCGGATATCTGGGTAAAGGATGCCCAATGGCAGTTCACCCCGTTGCGCCCGCTCAAGGGCACCACCCTGGGGATTCTCGGGTTTGGCGCGATTGGCCGCAGCCTGGCGCAGAAGGCTCATGGGTTGGGGATCAAGGTGGTGGCATTACGCCAAACTGACACGCCGTTTGACGTGGAGGGTGTGGAAGCGGCGCGGGATATCCATGACCTGTTTGCTCGTTCCGATCACCTGGTACTGGCAGCGCCACTGACCGAGGCCACACGGCATATCGTCGATCGGGAGGCGCTGGCGAATGCCAAGCCAGGGTTGCACCTGATCAATATTGCCCGGGGAGGATTGGTGGATCATGAGGCGCTGCTGGAGGCGCTGGACAGCGGCCATATCGGGCTGGCTTCGCTGGATGTGACCGAGCCCGAGCCATTGCCGGACGGGCATGCGTTGTATGGGCATCCGAGGGTCAGGGTGTCGCCGCATACGTCGGCGATTTCGACCAATAGCCGGCATGATATTGCGGACAGTTTCCTGGGCAATCTGGAAAGGTATCTGAGCGATCGGCCGCTGGAAAACCTCGCTGATACCCAACGCGGTTACTAAACCCAACAGAGATCAAAATGTGGGAGCGGGCTTGCTCGCGAATGCGGTGTTTCAGTCACTATCAATGT
>NZ_JBSVWQ010000412.1:0-2247 GCF_054071215.1 Pseudomonas sp. SDO5522_S412
CCCATTTTTTGGGGCCGCTTCGCGCCCCAGCGGGAGCAAGCTCCCTCGCCACAGGACAAGCGCCACACCCACGTTTTGCATTCATGTTTAAGAACCCGGAGTTCGCCATGGCCCTCGCCATTCCCAGCCCCACCCTGAAACAGCGCCTGGCGCGTGCCGAGCGGCTCAACCGCTGGAAGGCCCAGGCCCTGATCGCGCCATTGGTGGTGTTTTTGCTGCTGGTGTTCCTGGTACCGATTGTGGCGCTGCTCTACAAAAGCGTCGGCAACCCGGAAGTGGTGGGCGGCCTGCCGCGCACGGTGGTGGCGGTGACGGCCTGGGACGGTCGTGGCTTGCCGGGCGAGCCGGTGTATCAAGCCATCAGCGAGGACCTGGGCGAAGCCCGGAAAAACTCGACCCTGGGCGACCTCTCCAAACGCTTGAACATGGAGCTGGCGGGCTATCGCAGCCTGCTGACGAAAACCGCGCGGGCGCTGCCGTTCACCGAAGCGCCTGCCTCCTATAAAGAAGCGCTGGAAAACCTCGACGAACGCTGGGGCGACCCGGCGTACTGGCAGGCGATCCGGCGCAACACCAGCAGCCTCACGCCATACTACTTGCTGGCCGCCGTCGATCACCGCATCGACGACCTCGGCGAAATCGCCCCGGCCACCCCGGACCAGGCGATCTACCTCGATATCTTCGCCCGTACGTTCTGGATGGGCCTGGTCATCACCGTGTGCTGCCTGCTGCTGGCCTATCCGTTGGCTTACCTGCTGGCCAACTTGCCGGCGCGGCAAAGCAATTTGCTGATGATCCTGGTGCTGCTGCCGTTCTGGACCTCGGTGCTGGTGCGCGTGGCGGCCTGGATCGTGTTGCTGCAGTCCGGCGGCTTGATCAACAGCGCGCTGATGGGCATGGGGCTGATCGATAAACCGGTGGAACTGGTGTTCAACCGGCTCGGCGTCTACATCTCCATGGTGCACATTCTGCTGCCCTTCATGATTTTGCCGATCTACAGCGTGATGAAAGGCATCTCGCCCACCTACATGCGGGCGGCAATCTCCCTGGGCTGCCACCCATTCGCCAGCTTCTGGCGCGTGTACTTCCCGCAGACCTACGCAGGCGTAGGCGCCGGCTGCCTGTTGGTGTTCATTTTGGCGATTGGCTACTACATCACCCCGGCCTTGCTGGGCAGCCCGAACGACCAGATGGTCAGCTACTTCGTGGCCTTCTACACCAACACCAGCATCAACTGGGGCATGGCCACGGCCTTGGGCGGCTTGTTGCTGCTGGCCACCGTGGTGCTGTACCTGATCTACAACTGGCTGGTGGGCGCCAGCCGCCTGCGCCTGAGCTAAGGAGACCGTTGCGATGCTGAGCCCTTATATGTCGCCCGTGGAACGGGTCTGGTTCTACAGCTTGCGGATTCTCTGCGGCCTGATCCTGCTGTTCCTGATCTTGCCGGTGCTGGTGATCATCCCGCTGTCGTTCAACAGTGGAAGTTTCCTGGTCTACCCGCTGCAAGGTTTCTCGCTGCACTGGTACCAGGATTTCTTCGGTTCGGCGGAATGGATGCGCGCCCTGAAGAACAGCATCATCGTGGCTCCGGCGGCTACAGTGCTGGCGATGGTGTTCGGCACGCTGGCGGCGATTGGCCTGACCCGGGGGCACTTTCCCGGCAAGGCGCTGGTGATGGCCCTGGTGATTTCGCCGATGGTAGTGCCCGTGGTGATTATCGGTGTGGCCAGTTACCTGTTCTTCGCGCCGCTGGGCCTGGGCAACAGCTTCTTCTCGCTGATCGTGGTGCACGCGGTGCTGGGCGTGCCGTTTGTGATCATCACCGTGTCGGCGACCTTGCAGGGGTTCAACCATAACCTGGTGCGGGCGGCGGCCAGCCTGGGCGCGTCACCGCTGACGGCGTTTCGTCGGGTGACCTTGCCATTGATTGCCCCGGGGGTGATCTCCGGGGCGCTGTTCGCCTTTGCCACCTCGTTCGATGAAGTGGTGGTGACGCTGTTCCTCGCCGGGCCCGAGCAGGCAACCTTGCCACGGCAGATGTTCAGCGGCATCCGTGAAAATCTCAGCCCTACCATTGCCGCCGCAGCGACCTTGTTGATCGCGTTCTCGGTGGTGTTGTTGCTGACCCTGGAATGGCTGCGCGGGCGCAGCGAGAAACTGCGTACGGCCCAGGTCTAAAGCCAAACAGAGATCAAAATGTGGGAGCGGGCTTGCTCGCGAAGGCGGTTTGTCAGTCAACAGAGATAT
>NZ_JBSVWQ010000413.1:0-2225 GCF_054071215.1 Pseudomonas sp. SDO5522_S412
GCGGTGTATCAGTGACAGATTCAGTGACTGATACTCCGCATTCGCGAGCAAGCCCGCTCCCACATTTGATCTGTGTACTGCCACCCAATCGTGTTTTTGCATTTTTTTCACACCCCATCCGGATAATCCTCAGCCTCCTGCGCGCGGACCTTTTGATCCTGTGCTATCCCCTAAAGCTGACTTTCTGGAAAGCGTAATGGCCGTGCCTCTCCCATCCGTAAAACCCACGTTTCGTTCACGCCTTGCCATGCGCTGGTATTCCTGGCTGTTCCTCGCCGGCGCGATCATTTACGGCGTGGCCTGGGCGATGCACTGGGACGACCGTGGTGTGTTGTGGGTGGCGGAGGGCTTCGAAACCCCGGCCGAGCGCCTGGAAAGCGTCTGGCTCCCGGACTACCACGCGGTGATCGACGCCAAGCTGCTGCCCGGCATGGAGAAGGACGAAGCCTCGGACCTCACCTACAACCCGCTGACCAAGACCCTGTTCTCGGTGATGGGCAAGAACCCGTTCCTGGTTGAACTGACCCTGCAAGGCGACGTGCTGCGCAAGATGCCGCTCAACGGCTGGAACAACCCGGAAGGCGTGACCATGATGGAAAACGGCCTGATGGCCGTGGTCGATGAGCGCCAGCACAGCCTGACCATCGTCAAGGTCGACCCACAGACCCAGCAGTTGAACAAAGCCGACTTCCCGTCCTATGACCTGGGCCCGTCCAAGGACCAGAACAAAGCCTTTGAGGCGGTGACCTGGGACAAGCGCAACCAACAGCTGATCCTCGGCGAAGAACGCCCACCGGCCCTGTTCGCCTGGAAAAGCGACGGCAGCCAGACCCTCACCGGCGCCAAGCAAAAGCTCGCCAGCACTGAACTGGACATGCGCAACCTGTCGGCGCTGACCGTCGACCCGCGTACCGGCCACCTGCTGGCGCTGTCGGCGGACTCCCATCTGTTGCTGGAACTGGACGAGAAGGGCGAGCAGGTCAGCTTCATGACCTTGCTCGGCGGCTTCAATGGCTTGAAGAACACCATCCCGCGTGCCGAAGGCGTGACCATGGACGAGAACGGCACGCTGTATATGGTCAGCGAGCCGAACCTGTTCTATCGCTTCGAGAAGCAGGCGCAGTAGTTCGATTACGTCAGATTTTTCTCTATCTGCGGCATAAGCCAGACACCCGGGGTGTTTAAGTTTAAATTCAGGCGACCGTGATATTCATTCGCCAGTTTTTACTCTGAGCCCCGCCCGATGCGTCGACTTGCCCGCCCCAAACCTGCTTTTTTTATCCTGATCCTGATCGCCCTGGTGGCGTGCGGTGTGGTTGCCCAGCAATTGCGCCTGTTTGAGCGTGCCTGGTTCAACTGGCAATCCTGGCGCAATCCCGCCGGGGAGCACTCCATTGGCCTTGGGGATTACCGGGTGGCCCTGGAGGCGCAGGTGATCGACGGCCTCAACGATGATGTCTCGGCACTGACCTTTGATCCGGTGCGCAACAGCCTGTTTACCGTGACCAACAAGAACGCTGAGCTGGTCGAACTGTCCCTGGACGGCAAAATCCTGCGGCGCATTGCGCTGGTGGGGTTTGGCGATGCCGAGGCCGTGGAGTACATCAGCGATAACACCTACGTGATCAGCGACGAACGTCAGCAGCGGCTGATCAAGGTCCACGTGGATGACGACACCCAATTCCTCGATGCCGCCGACGCCGAGCAAATGACCCTCGGCGTGCACCTGGGCGGCAACAAGGGCTTCGAAGGCCTGGCCTATGACTCGGTGGGCAAGCGCCTGTTTGTGGCCAAGGAACGCGACCCGATGCTGATCTACGAGGTGCACGGCTTTCCGCATTTCAAACCGGAAAAAACCTACTCGGTGCACGTGATCAACAACCCCAAGCGCGATGCCGGGTTGTTTGTGCGCGACCTGTCGAGCCTGCAATACGACGAGCGCAGCGGTCATCTGCTGGCGCTGTCGGATGAGTCATTTTTGGTGCTGGAACTGGATATCGACGGTCGCCCCCTGAGCAGCCTGTCGCTGCTCAAGGGGCGCCATGGCCTGAAGCAGCGCGTGCCTCAGGCCGAGGGGATCGCCATGGACAACGACGGCACGTTGTACATGGTCAGTGAGCCCAATCTTTTCTATGTATTCAAAAAAACCAAGTCTTGAGTCATGTGCAGAACAAATGTGGGAGCGGGCTTGCTCGCGAATGCGGTGTATCAGGCGCCATATTCAG
>NZ_JBSVWQ010000414.1:0-2217 GCF_054071215.1 Pseudomonas sp. SDO5522_S412
CGCTGGAGTGCGCAGCGCTCCCGTTTTTTTTGGGGCCGCTACGCAGCCCAGCGGGAGCAAGCTCCCTCGCCACAGCAAGCTCCCTCGCCACAACAGCTCTTTCCCTAAAGCAAGCTCCCCTGCCACAGCAAGCTCCCTCCCTACAGCAAGCTCCCTTGCCACAGGGATAAAGTTATGGGGCCTTGAACACAACCTGCTGCACATCGACCTTTTTCGGGATCAGGCCGTTGGCAAAAAACGCGTCGGCCGTACGTTGCTGGTTGGCGATATCCACCGCTTCCAATGGCCGGCTCGGCGTCGGCGAGCGGTGCTGGAAGTAACTCTCCACCACCGCCGGCTGCAAGCCCAATGTCTTGGCCATCAGCGCGACGCTTTCGTCATGCTGGTCCAGCGACAACCGCTGCGCCTGGGCAAACACCTTGAGAATCGCCGCAATCGCCTGCGGGTGCTGCTTGGCAAACGGCCCGCTGGCGATGAAGAAACTGCCCGCCGGGTTCAGCCCCTGGCCATCCCCCAGCACCTTCGCCGAACCGTCCACCACGGCCGCCGAGTAGTACGGGTCCCACACCACCCAGGCGTCGACCTTGCCTTGTTCAAACGCGGCACGGCCGTCGGAGGGCGACAGGTACACCACGTTCACGTCCTTCCACTGCAAGCCGGCACGCAGCAAACTTTTGAGGAACAGGTTGTGGGCGCTGGAACCCTTGAGCAACGCCACGCGCTTGCCCTTGAGTTCGGCCACGCTTTGCACGGTGCTGTCCTTGGGCAGCAGGATGGCTTCGGTGCGCCCGTCATTGGGCTCGACGCCGATGTAGCGAATGTCGATGCCGGCAGCCTGGGCGAAGATCGGCGGGATGTCGCCGATATTGCCGATGTCGATGCTGCCGCCATTTAGGGCTTCGATCAGCGGCGGGCCGCCGAGGAATTCGATCCACTCGACCTTGGTGCCCGGCAACCCTTGCTCGAACAGGTGATGCTCACGGGCGAGCACCATGCTCACCGAGCTTTTCTGGTAGCCGACGCGCAGGGTGGCCGGTTCTGCCGCCAGCAGCGGCCCGGCGCACAGTGCCAGCAGTGTGGCTGCGATGAGCTTGCGCATCAGAGACTCTCCTTGACCTTGGCCGCGACGTCCGCCGGCACCCATTGCTGCCAGACCTGCGGCTGTTCTTTCAGGAACGCTTCGGCCACCTGGCGCGGCGCGGTGCGTTTCTCGGCCATTTGCGCGAGGATGCCGTTGAGCAGGTCAATCGGCAGGTCGACTTTTTCAAAGAACGTCACCAGTTGCGGGTACTGCGCCTTGAACGGCGCCGACACGCCAATCGCCAGGTGCGCTGACATCGAACGAGTACCGATGGGGTGCGGGTTGTTGGCGTCGGCCAGGGTCTTCCAGGCTTCGGCGTTGAACGGTGGTTCTTCCAGTTTGATCAACTTGAAGCGCCCCAGCAGTGGCGTCGGCGACCAGTAGTAGAACAGCACCGGCTTGCCGCGACGGATCGAGGATGCAACCTCGGCATCCAGCGCCGCGCCGGAGCCGGTGCGGAAGTTGACGTAGCTGTCGGTCAGGCCATAGGCCTTGAGTTTCTGGCTGTTGACGATCTCCGAGGTCCAGCCGGTGGGGCTGTTGAGGAAGCGCCCACGGGTCGGGTCTTCGGGGTCGCGGAACACGTCTTTGTAGCGGGCCAGGTCGGCGACGGATTTAAGCTCCGGGGCCAGGGGTTTGATGCCCCGTTCGGCGTCGCCCTTGATCACGTATTCCGGCACCCACCAGCCTTCGGTAGCGCCTTTGACGGTGTCGCCCAGGCCGAACACCTTGCCTTCGCTTTCGGCCTTGACCCACGCCGGACTGCGCCCGGCCCACTCTTCGCCGATCACCTGGATATCGTCCTTGGCCAGGGCGGCCTCCAGGCTCACGGTGCTGCCGGGCAAGGTGTCGGTGGGCAGGCCATAGCCTTTCTCGACGATCAGGCGCAGCACTTCGGTGATCAGGCTGCCGCTTTCCCAGGTGATGTCACCGAAGTGGATCGGTTTGGCAGGTTCGGCGGCCGTGGCTGATTGTGCCAGGACGGTGAGTGCCAATAGCGAGCCACCGAGCAGGTTTTTTAGTGTTCTCATGAGTAGCCTCTTGGAGATTCAAAACAGATCCAGAGTGGGCAGTGTCAGTGTGGGAGCTGGCTTGCCTGCGATGCAGACACCTCGGTTTTCCAGGAAGACCGAGGT
>NZ_JBSVWQ010000415.1:0-2186 GCF_054071215.1 Pseudomonas sp. SDO5522_S412
CGTCACCGTTGCATAAACTGACCCACCGCATTCGCGAGCAAGCCCGCTCCCACATTAAAGCAGAGCGGTTCCTGCGTAAGCCTTACAGGATATAACGAGACAGATCTTCGTTCTGCGCCAATTCGCCCAGGTGGCTGTTGACGTAGTCGGCGTCGATCTTGATTGCTTCGCCATTCTGCGCGCCCGCCATGTCGCCGGCACTGAAGGACACTTCCTCCAGCAGGCGCTCAAGCAGGGTGTGCAAGCGACGGGCACCGATGTTCTCGGTCTTCTCGTTGACCTGCCAGGCAATCTCCGCCAGACGCTTGATACCGTCCGGCAGGAACTCAATCCCCAGGCCTTCGGTTTTCAGCAGCTCGCGGTATTGCTCAGTCAGCGACGCGTGCGGCTCGCTGAGGATGCGTTCGAAATCGCCCGGCGTCAGCGCTTTCAGCTCAACGCGAATCGGCAGGCGGCCTTGCAGCTCCGGCACCAGGTCGCTTGGCTTGCTCAGGTGGAACGCACCGGACGCGATAAACAGGATGTGGTCGGTCTTGACCATGCCCAGCTTGGTGTTGACGGTGCAGCCTTCGATCAGCGGCAGCAGGTCGCGCTGCACGCCTTCGCGGGACACGTCGACGCCGCCGGAATTGCCGCGCTTGGCCACCTTGTCGATCTCGTCGATAAACACGATGCCGTGCTGCTCGACTGCTTCCAGGGCCTTGGCCTTGAGTTCTTCCTCATTGACCAGGCGCCCGGCCTCTTCGTCACGCACCAGTTTCAGCGCTTCCTTCACCTTGAGCTTGCGGCTTTTCTTCTTGCCCTTGCCCATGTTGGCGAACAGGTTCTGCAACTGGCTGGTCATTTCTTCCATGCCAGGCGGTGCGGAGATGTCGACGCCGGACACTTCGGCGACTTCGATCTCGATTTCCTTGTCGTCCAGCTGGCCTTCACGCAGGCGCTTGCGGAACAGCTGGCGGGTGTTGGAATCCGAGCTTGGCGCGGCGTCTTCGTTGAAGCCCATGCGTGCCGGTGGCAGCAAGGCGTCGAGGATGCGTTCTTCAGCGGCGTCTTCGGCGCGATGGCTGACCTTGGTCATTTCCTGTTCGCGCAGCAGCTTCAGGGCAGCGTCGGCCAGGTCACGAATGATCGACTCGACGTCACGGCCCACATAGCCCACTTCGGTGAACTTGGTGGCTTCGACCTTGATGAACGGAGCATTGGCCAGCTTGGCCAGGCGCCGGGCGATCTCGGTTTTACCGACACCGGTCGGGCCGATCATCAGGATGTTCTTGGGGGTTACTTCAACGCGCAATTCTTCGGGCAGTTGCATCCGGCGCCAGCGGTTACGCAGGGCGATGGCAACGGCGCGCTTGGCATCGTCCTGGCCGATGATATGGCGATTGAGTTCATGGACGATTTCGCGGGGAGTCATGGACATAGTAATTGGCGGTCCTCAAGCGGGAATAAGCCTGCGGCTTATTCGGCGAGGTCCTGCTCCTCAATGGTCAGGTTGTGGTTGGTGAAGACACAGATGTCGCCAGCGATACCCAGGGCAGTCTCGACGATTTCCCGGGCCGACAGGTCGGTTTTCTTCAGCAGGGCGCTGGCCGCCGCTTGTGCGTAGCCGCCGCCGGAGCCCATGGCGATCAGGCCTTCTTCGGGTTCAACCACGTCGCCGTTGCCGGTGATGATCAGCGAGGCGTCTTTGTTGGCGACGGCCAGCATGGCTTCCAGGCGGCTGAGGGAGCGGTCGGTGCGCCATTCTTTGGCGAGTTCGACGGCGGCACGGACCAGATGGCCCTGGTGCTTCTCAAGTTGGCCTTCAAAGCGCTCGAACAGGGTAAAGGCGTCAGCGGTGGCGCCGGCAAAACCGGCGAGGACCTGGCCGTGGTACAGGCGACGGACTTTTTTCGCGTTGCCTTTCATCACGGTATTGCCAAGTGAAACCTGGCCGTCGCCGCCCATGACGACTTTGCCGTGGCGGCGAACTGAAACGATGGTGGTCAAGGGGAGAGTCTCCACGCTGCGGGGCGAAAATGCCCTGATGGAACTCATATGGGGGTGGCGGGGGGGATTTCAACTGTAGGACGGGAGGGCGGACGAGTGGTGTTTATGTGTCGGACTCGGTCCTGAGGCCGATGAAAATCAAATGTGGGAGCGGGCTTGCTCGCGAATGCGGTGTGTCAGTCACCTAAAATATTGAC
>NZ_JBSVWQ010000416.1:0-2182 GCF_054071215.1 Pseudomonas sp. SDO5522_S412
TGTATCAGTTAGCAAAGATGCAAGCTGACCCACCGCCATCGCAGGCAAGCCAGCTCCCACAATGGTTTTGTGGTGTTCTTTAACTCGGCAGCCAGAGGCGGAAGCGTGCACCACCCAATGGCGAAGCCTGGGCCGTCAATGTTCCGCCCTGCGCCTCCAGCGCCCGCCGGCTGATGGCCAACCCCAGGCCAAAACCGCCAGTGGCTCGATCCCGGCTGCGATCCAACCGGTAGAACGGCTCGAAAATCCGCTCCCGCTGGTCAACCGGAATGCCAATGCCGTCATCATCCACGCAAATCTCGCACCCCCTGGGACACACCTTCACCCCCACCTGAATACGCCGCTCGCAATACCGCATGGCGTTGCGCAGCAGGTTTTGCAGGGCCCGGGCGGTCAGGCGCGGGTCCAGGGTGAAGCGTTCCACGGCGCAGTCCAGCACCACGTCCATCACGATATCGGGGTTTTCCAGTTCGTCGTCGACGCTGCCCAGGATGCTGTCGATGAACTCATCCAGCACCACTTCCACCCGCTCGGGTGTTTGCGCCGGGTTTTGCAAACGGCTGTAGGAGAGCAGCTCCAGCACCAGCTCATCCAGCTCGCGAATGTGCGCCACCAACCCTTGCAGCCGCTCACGGCTGGCCGCCGGGAGGTCGTCGGACAGCGCCAGGGCCAGGCCGAAGTCCAGGCGCGTCAGCGGCGTACGCAGTTCATGGGAGACCGCATTGAGCAAATCACGTTGCTGGTTGAGCAGCTGTTCGATGTCGTTGGCCATGGTGTCGAACACCGCCGCCAGGCTGCCGATGTTGGAGCTGGGCGGGATTTTTGTGCGGGCCGCAAGGTTGCCCTGGCCGAGTTGCGCGGCGGTGCTTTTCAGGCGCTCCAGGTCGCGCCAGTGGGGCCGCAGCCAGAACAGCAGGCATGCCAGCAGCGCCGCGCCGATCAGCACGTTCATGCTCCAGTACAGCAGGTTCATGTCCAGCGGGTCCGGCGGTACCGAGACCTTGACCACCAACTGGTCGTCCAGGGCCGAGCTGACGTCGTCCGCCCAGCCCCACTCGCCCAGGCGAATCACCATCTGGTCTTTTTCCAGCAGGCGCTGTTCTTCAGGGGTGTAGCTGGCGTCCTGGATACGCAGCAGTTGCACCTTCAGCGGCGCGAAATCCGCCGACAGTCGCACGGTGACATTGGCCCACTGCTCCATCGGCACCCGTCGATACTCCTTGACGATCAGGCTCTGCATGCCTCGGGACTGCTCGATGTTGTAGTTCATGTAACGGTGTTCAAACAGCTGGATCACCGCCCGGGGCACCAGGTAAATCGCGGCGGCGAAGGTGACGATGGTGATCAGGTACAGCCGAATCAGGACGCGAAACATGGCTCAGCATTCCCACTCGGAACGGCTGAACAGGTAGCCCTTGCCCCACACCGTCTTGATCTTGCGCGCCTCGCCCGCGTGGTCGTCGAACTTGCGCCGCAGCTTGGAAATCGCCACGTCCACCGAACGGTCGGTGCCGTTGAACTCAATGCCGCGCAGGCGTTGCAGGATCTGGTCGCGGCTGAGCACTTCGCCGGCGTGCCGGGCCAGCACCACCAGCAGGTTGTATTCACCGCTGGACAGCTCAACCGGCTGGCCGCGCCAGGTCACGGTGCGTTCCGACAGGTCGATGCACAGGTTGCCCATCAGGATCTGGTCGTTGGCCACCTGGGGTTCGGTGAGGCTGCTGCGGCGCAGCAAGGTTCGCACCCGCGCCAGCAATACCCGCGGCTCGCAGGGTTTGGTGACGTAGTCGTCGGCGCCCATTTCCAGGCCCAACACCTGGTCGTGGCTGTCGTCGCGGGCGGTGAGCATCAGGATCGGCAGCGTGGCCGAGTCGGCCCGCAGCAACCGGCAGACCTGCAGGCCGTCGAGGCCCGGCAGCATCAGGTCGAGGATCACCAGGTCCGGCGGGTTGAGTCGCGCACGCTCGCGCACGTGGTCGCCACGGCTGAGCACGCTGACGTGATAGCCGTTGCGTTCCAGGTAACTGGCGATCAATTCGGAGAGCGCGGCGTCGTCTTCCACCAGAAGAATGTTGGGCATGGTATTTCCAAATAATACAATTTCTGAGTAGTACGCAAATCCAATGTGGGAGCGGGCTTGCTCGCGAAAGCGGTGTTTCAGTTAACGCACACGACGACTGAC
>NZ_JBSVWQ010000418.1:0-2093 GCF_054071215.1 Pseudomonas sp. SDO5522_S412
CCACAGCAAGCTCCTCACCCCAGCAAGCTTCCTCACCACAGCAGGCTCACTCACCACAGACAAGCCCCCTCGCCACAAAATCAGCTTTCCATCATCAAGAAGGAATATTTGATGCGCATCATCCTCTTCAGCAGCCAGACCTACGACCGCGACAGCTTTCTCGCCCAACCGCTGCCCGAAGGCATGCAGCTGCAATTCCAGCCGGCCCGGCTGAACATCGACACCGTGGCCCTGGCCGAACACCACGAAGTGGTCTGCGCCTTTATCAACGATGACCTCAGCGCTCCGGTGCTGGAGCAGTTGGCCAGCGGCGGCACCCGCCTGATCGCCCTGCGTTCCGCCGGCTACAACCATGTCGACCTGCCCGCCGCCAAGCGCCTGGGCCTGACCATCGTGCGGGTGCCGGCCTACTCGCCCCATGCGGTGGCCGAACATGCGGTCGCGTTGATCCTGGCCCTCAATCGCCGCCTGCACCGCGCCTACAACCGCACCCGCGACGGTGACTTCAGCCTGCACGGCCTGACCGGGTTCGACCTGGTGGGCAAGACCGTCGGCGTGGTCGGCACCGGGCAGATCGGCGCCACATTCGCCAAGATCATGGCCGGGTTCGGCTGCCAGCTGCTGGCCTACGACCCCTACCCCAATCCGCAGGTCGAGGCCCTTGGCGCCCGGTATGTGAGCCTGCCGCAGTTGCTGGGCGAGTCACAGGTCATCAGCCTGCATTGCCCGCTGACGGCGGACAGCAAACACCTGATCAACGCCCAAAGCCTCGCCCATATGCAGCCCGGCGCGATGCTCATCAACACCGGGCGCGGCGGCCTGGTGGACACCCCGGCGCTGATCGACGCACTCAAGGACGGCCAGCTCGGCTATCTGGGGCTGGATGTGTATGAAGAAGAGGCCCAGCTGTTTTTCGAAGACCGCTCGGACCTGCCCCTGCAAGACGACGTATTGGCGCGCCTGCTGACCTTCCCCAATGTGATCATCACCGCGCACCAGGCCTTCCTGACCCGCGAGGCGCTGGGGGCGATTGCCGGCACCACCCTGGCCAACATCGCGGCGTGGGCTGGCGGGCAGGCGCAAAACCTCGTCGAAGGATGATCAGCGGTCACATAGCCGCGCCATGATGGGTAGCGGCGCATGATAGGATGCCGCGCCTATTTGGAGGATCCATGGCCGAACACGATTTCCGCTTCAGCTTGCTGAGCCCGCAACACACCCTGATCGAATGCCGGGCCTTGGTGCCGGGCCGTTATCAAGTCACCGGCAACGGTGGCTCGATCAAGAACGGCGACGTTCTGATCGTCACCCTGCGCGGCAGCAAAACCCTGTCGATGCGCCTGACCGTCGAAGGCGATGCGCGCTACTCCATCCGCCCGGCGGGCCAGTGGGTCGCCATGGCCCAGGGGCCGAAATTCGGCGAACTGGAGATTCACACCTGGAAGGTCAACTGCGACAGCTGCGACAACGTGCTGGAGTTTGAATTTGCGGTGGAAACCAAGCTGACCAAGGAACCGCTGCAACCGGCCGCCACTGCACGGGTTACCGAGTTGGGCTGGGCCACCCTGGGTGACAAGCACCGCTGCCCGAAATGCCAGCAGGCCGCGCAATGAAAGCCCTGCTGATGCTGGCCGTGCTCGGCGCAGGCCTTGCGGGCTGCGCCAGCGACGAGGTCAAGCTCAAGCAGGATCACAGCTACGTGGTGGAATGGATCGGTGAGCGGCCGCTGATGGATTACGCCCACCTGACCGTAACCCTCGGCGCCGATGGCCGGGCCTATGGCAATGGTGGCTGCAACCATTGGTTTGCGCCCTACACCCTGGACGGCGACAAGCTGAGCTTCGGCAAGGTCGGCAGCACCCGCAAACTCTGCGCCGAAGCGCTGATGGAGCAGGAGCACCGCTTCTTCCAGGCCCTGCAGGGCGTGCAGCGCTGGGACATTTCGCCGATCGAACAGACCCGCTTCTGGCCGGCGGATGGCAAGCCGTTGCGGTTGTGGCTGGAAGAAGGCTGATCTGTAAGGCGCAGCAGGTCTAAATGTGGGAGCGGGCTTGCTCGCGAAAGCGGTGGATCAGTCGATGTATCCGGTGACT
>NZ_JBSVWQ010000419.1:0-2089 GCF_054071215.1 Pseudomonas sp. SDO5522_S412
GATTTTGGGGCCGCTACGCAGCCCAGCGGGAGCAAGCTCCCTCGCCACAGGGTATCGTGTCAGCCTTTGGCTCTTCGCGCCTTGAAGAACTCGCTCAACACCGTCCCGCACTCCTCGGCCAACACCCCGCCCTCATACAGCACCCGATGGTTGAGAAAGCCCTGGGTAAAAAACTGCCCCTGGCTTTGTACGATCCCGGCTTTCGGCTCCAGCGCGCCGTACACCACCCGGGCAATCCGTGAATGCACGATCAGCCCGGCGCACATGCTGCACGGCTCCAGCGTGACGTAGAGCGTGCTGCCCGGCAGCCGGTAATTGCTGACAGCCTGAGCAGCGGCCCGAATCGCGACCATCTCGGCATGCGCACTGGGGTCGTTGCCGCTGATGGGGCAGTTGAAGCCGCGCCCGATCACTTCGCCATCCTGCACCAGCACCGCGCCCACCGGCACTTCGCCCAGCGCGGCCCCCTGGGCAGCCAGGGCCAGCGCTTCACGCATGAAGTCCTGGTCGCGGCTGCGGTCGATAATCGCCGTGGGGCGAAACTGGCGCATCACGCCACCTCGATGGCGGCCATCAGGCCGGTTTCCATGTGGTCGATCACATGGCAGTGGAACATCCAGACACCCGGGTTATCCGCCACCAGCGCCACGCGGGCACGCTCGTTCTTGCCCAGCAGGTAGGTGTCGGTGAAGTACGGAATCACCTTGTGGCGGTTCGAGGCGATGACCTTGAAACTCATGCCGTGCAGGTGGATCGGGTGTTGGTACTGGGTCATGTTCTTCAATTCGAAAATGTAGCTCTTGCCCTTTGCAAGCTTGGCAATCGGGCGGTCGGCGCAGGTCTTGTCGGTGATGTCCCAGGCCTGGCCGTTGATCTGCCACAGGCTCGGTGGCTTATTGTCCACGTTCACCGAGACCGATCCAACCCATTCGAAATTGAAGTTGAGTTTCTCGGCATTGGCCAGGTCCGGCTCGGCAATCGGGTTCGCCGGCAACGCAGGCGGCCATTCGGTCGCCGTGTCGGTGCTGGCCACCGAGCGGAAGGTGCCCAGGCGTACCGGGCCGTTGCGGATCGACAATTCTTCACCGGCGGGCGGCGCCTTGATCGCCAGGCAGATGCGCATGCCAGGGCCGAGCCAGTATTCCTTGCCCAGCGGGCGCGGTTCGATGGGGTTGCCGTCCAGGGCATAGATCTGCGCTTCAACGTCGGGGATGTTGATGCGATAGGTCAGGGTGTTATCGAGGTTGAGCAGGCGCACACGGGTGATCTGCCCGGCCGGCAAATCAATCACCGCCTGGGACACGCCATTGATGGTCGACAGGCGTCCGGCGGTGCCGCCCCGGGCCGCTTCGCGGGGAATGCTGAAGGCGACAAAAGCGCCCTCTTCGTCCACGTGCCAGCTTTTCAGGCTCAGGGTGCGTTCGTGCTTGAAACCGGTGGGTTCGCGCTCCTCGATGATCAGCGGGCCCACCAGGCCACGGCCCAGTTCTTCGCTGCTGTTCACGTGGGGGTGATACCAATAGCTGCCGGCATCGGGCACGCGGAATTTGTAGTCGAAGTATTCGCCCGGCAGTACCGGCAATTGCGAGACATACGGCACGCCGTCCATTTCCAGCGGCAGGCGTATGCCATGCCAGTGGATGGTAGTGGCAACCGGCAGGTGGTTGATAAAGCGTACCCGCAGCCATTCACCCTGGCGCACTCGCAACTCGGTGCCCGGCGCCGAAGGGCCGAAGGCCCAGGCCTGGGTCTTGTGCCCCGGCACCAGCTCCACGTCCAGCGGCGCGGCGATCAGCTCGTAATCGTGCCCCGCCTCGGCCTCGGCCACCTTCCCGAGCCAGTAGCGATAGGCGCCACCGGCACCGACGCCCACCACCGCGAGACCGGCAAGACCACCCAGGATTTGTCGACGGGAAAACGATTGGGACACAACAACCTCACGTATCTGCCGCGGGTCCGAGACCCGCAAAGGGCAGATACCATACACCGGCATCACCTAAACAGTAAGGGTTCGCATTGCCACATGTGGGAGCGGGCTTGTGTGGGAGCGGGCTTGCTCGCGAAAGCGGCGTGTCAGACGATGCATGAG
>NZ_JBSVWQ010000420.1:0-2017 GCF_054071215.1 Pseudomonas sp. SDO5522_S412
AGTCAATACATCAGAGACTGATAGACCGCATTCGCGAGCAAGCCCGCTCCCACATTTTTTGCGCTGCGTTTACTCAGGTGACGCTGTGGCGAACCTTGAACTGCGGCTGGTCCCAGGTTTTCTGATCGAGAATCTCACCCAGGATTTCCACCGCATCCCACACTTCAGCAAAGCTGGTGTACAGCGGGGTAAACCCGAACCGCATGATGCGCGGCTCGCGATAATCACCAATCACGCCGCGAGCGATCAAGGCCTGGATAACCGCGTAGCCTTCCGGGTGTTCGAAGCTGACGTGGCTGCCCCGTCGGGCATGCTCACGCGGGGTGATCAGGGTCAGGTCGTGGGCGGCGCAACGGCTTTCCACCAACTCGATAAACAGGTCGGTCAACGCCAGGGATTTAGAGCGCAAGCTGGCCATATCGGTCTGGGCGAAAATATCCAGGCCACACTCCACCATCGCCAGCGAGGCAATCGGCTGGGTGCCGCACAGGTAGCGGGCGATGCCCTGGCTCGGGGCATAACGCGATTCCATGGCGAACTGTCGGGTATGCCCGAACCAGCCCGACAGCGGCTGCGTAACCACATCCACCAGCGCCGGGTTGACCCACACAAACGCCTGGGAACCCGGCCCGCCGTTGAGGTATTTGTAAGTGCAACCAATCGCATAATCGGCACCGGCCTGATGCAGGTCGATCGGCACCGCGCCCGCCGAATGCGCCAGGTCCCAGATCGCCAGCGCGCCACATTCATGGCTCAAGGCAGTCTGGGCCTGCATGTCGTACATGTAGCCGGTCTTGTAGTTGACGTGGGTGAGCATCACCACGGCCGTGTCCTGGTCGATGGCTTTCGGCAGTTCGTCCGGGCTGTTGACCAGGCGCAGGGAGTAGCCCTGTTGCAGCAGTTCGGTGAGGCCTTCGGCGATGTACAGGTCGGTGGGGAAATTGCTCGCTTCGCTGACGATCACCTTGCGGCTTGGCGCGCGTTCGCGTTGCACGGTCAGCGCGGCGCTGAGCACTTTGAACAGGTTGATGGAGGTGGTATCGGTGATCACCACTTCACCGTCGCGGGCACCGATCAGCGGTGCCAGGCGATTGCCCAGGCGCTGGGACAGGTCGGCCCAGCCGGCGCTGTTCCAACTGCGAATCAGGCCATTGCCCCACTCCTCGGCGATCACCGCTTGCGCCCGTTCCAGTGCCGCTACCGGGCGCGCACCGAGGGAGTTGCCGTCGAGGTAGATGACCCCGGCCGGCAAGGCGAATTGGTTGCGCAATGGCGCCAGCGGATCCTGGGCGTCGAGGGTCAGGCAATGGGTGCGGGTGGTCATGGTCAGTCCTGTTGTTGTAGTAACAATGAGCCAAATAATGAACGAAGCTTTAGAGAATTTTCGTGCAAAGTGGTGGGCAACAGGCTAATTAAGCTGTAGGAAATTCGAATTTAACCCCCAAACACGCGGATTTATTCTAACCATGATTCTCGACGCCACCGACCTGCGCCTTCTGCATTTCCTGCAACAGGATGGCCGTATCAGTAACCAGGAACTGGCGGAGAAAGTCGCCCTGTCGCCGTCGGCCTGCCTGCGGCGTTTGCGCCTGCTGGAAAGCGAGGGAATCATCAGTGGTTATCGGGCGGTGTTGAACGCCGAGCAGTTGGGGATTGAGCTGGAGGCCATCGTCCACCTGTCGTTACGCCAGGATGTGGAGGATTGGCACGAGACGTTTATCAAGAAGGTGCAAGGGTGGCCGGAGGTGGCCAGTGCGTACGTGATTACCGGGGCGAGCAATTATGTGCTGCGGGTGCAGGCGCGCAACCTCAAGCACTTTTCGGATTTCATTGTGAACCACCTGAACCGCACGGCGGGGGTGATGGATATTCGGTCGGAGATCGTGTTGCAGAAGATCAAGGATCGGGATGATCTGCTCGACCTGGTTGTTCGCAAATAGGCCAAACGATACAGCGCCAATGTGGGAGCGGGCTTGCTCGCGAAGGCGGAGTGTCAGTCACCGGAAATATTGACTGA
>NZ_JBSVWQ010000421.1:0-1871 GCF_054071215.1 Pseudomonas sp. SDO5522_S412
GTGGTGGTGACCGATACACCGCTATCGCAGGCAAGCCAGCTCCCACATTTTATCGGCGGTGTTTTATAGACCGGCGGCAACTTCAATTCCCTAAACACTGATTTACCGCAGCATCTCTGTAACATTCTGCAACGATCATGACGGATATCCTCCCTCAACACTGGATGTTCCGGCATGGCAACCCCTTCGCTGACCGCCTCCACCGCCTCCGTCACCAACGATCCCAAACCGCGCCTGGACAAAAAACCCGGCCTGGTGACGGTGATCATTTTCTTTGCCGTACTCGCCATGGGCCTGTTGTTCACCGCCTACAGCCTGATGCACGACATGCACGAGCTGGGCACGGTGGTCACCACCTGGACGCCGTTCCTGCTGCTGGGCGTGGCGCTGTTGATCGCCCTGGGCTTCGAGTTCGTCAACGGCTTCCACGACACCGCCAACGCGGTGGCCACGGTGATTTACACCAACTCATTGCCACCGCATTTCGCGGTGGTGTGGTCGGGCTTTTTCAACTTCCTCGGCGTGCTGCTATCCAGCGGCGCGGTGGCGTTCGGCATCATCGCCCTGCTGCCGGTAGAGCTGATTTTGCAGGTCGGCTCCTCCGCCGGCTTTGCGATGATCTTCGCGCTGTTGATCGCCGCGATCCTGTGGAACCTCGGCACCTGGTGGCTGGGGTTGCCGGCGTCGTCGTCCCACACCTTGATCGGCTCGATCATCGGCGTGGGCGTGGCCAACGCACTGATGCATGGCCGCGACGGCACCAGCGGTGTGGACTGGGGCCAGGCGATCAAGATCGGTTATGCGCTGCTGCTGTCGCCGCTGATCGGCTTCGCCTTCGCTGCCCTGCTGTTGCTGGCGCTGCGGGCCTTCGTGAAAAATCGCTCGCTGTACAAAGCGCCGAAAGGCGATACCCCGCCGCCGTGGTGGATTCGCGGCATGCTGATCGCCACCTGCACCGGTGTGTCGTTTGCCCATGGTTCCAACGATGGCCAGAAGGGCATGGGCCTGATCATGTTGATCCTGGTGGGCACCCTGCCGATGGCCTACGCGTTGAACCGCACCATGCCGGCCGGTGAGTCGTTGCAGTTTGCCGCGGTGGCCGAAGTCACCCAGGCAGCCCTGGTAAAAGCGGCGCCGCAACTGGCTCCCGCCGACTCTCGCGGCACCTTGTCGACCTACGTACGCACCAAGGAAGCCACCCCGGAACTGGTGCCCGCCCTGGCGGCCATCACCGGGCATATCGGTGAGGAAGTGAAGAGCTACGGCTCCCTCGCCGCCGTTCCGGCCGAGGCCGTGGGCAACGTGCGTAACGACATGTACCTGACCAGCGAAACCATCCGCCTGATGGACAAGGGCAAGGTCGGCAACTTCGACGCCGACACCCAGAACAAGCTGCAACTGTTCAAGCAACAGATCGACAACGCCACACGGTTTATCCCGCTGTGGGTCAAGATCGCCGTGGCCATCGCCCTCGGGCTGGGGACCATGGTCGGCTGGAAACGTATCGTGGTGACGGTGGGCGAGAAGATCGGCAAGACCCACCTGACCTACGCCCAGGGCGCATCCGCCGAGATGGTGGCAATGCTGACCATCGGCGCGGCAGACATGTATGGCTTGCCGGTGTCCACCACCCATGTGTTGTCGTCGGGTGTGGCCGGGACCATGGTGGCGAACGGCGGTGGCTTGCAGATGAAGACCATCCGCAACTTGCTGATGGCCTGGGTGCTGACCTTGCCGGCGGCGATTCTGTTATCGGGTAGCCTGTACTGGCTATTCACCCAATTGTTCTGACACAACCCGATAAAAATGTGGGAGCGGGCTTGCTCGCGAATGCGGTGGCTCAGTCACAGACTTATTGACTGACACTCCGC
>NZ_JBSVWQ010000422.1:0-1867 GCF_054071215.1 Pseudomonas sp. SDO5522_S412
GCGGTGGTTCAGTCGGTACATCCGGTGACTGACACTCCGCTTTCGCGAGCAAGCCCGCTCCCACATTTGGATCTCCAGTGTTGCTCAGGCCGTGGCGTTCTTGTGCCGCACGGCCACGGGCCCCGAGCGCTCTTCAATCTGCCGCTTCAGGTCATGCCGCAGCCCCACCAGGAACGCCAACTCCGCCACCACAAACAACGGCCCCACGATCAACCCGGACACGTCATCGACAAACGCCGGTTTGCGCCCCTCGTAGTAATGCCCCACAAACTGGATCACCCAGCCCACCACGAACATGCCGATGCCGCTGCTCAGCCACACCAGCGTGCTTTGTGCCGCCAGCACATGCCCGGCCCACACCGACAGGCCCATCAGCACCGTCATCAGCATGCCGAGCGCCAGTTCCAGGCGCAGGTAGAACCATGCCGAAAGCAGCGCCACTACCACCGCGGGCGACAGCCACAGCCCGGCCACCGTCCATTCGGGGCGTGACAGCAGCACGGCCACCGCCACCACAATCAGCGGGATGCCGATAAAGTGGCTGGCGATATTGCGCGGGTCGCGGTGGTAGGCGGCGTATTGACTGAGGTGGTCGACGAGGCTTTTCATTGTTGTTCCTCCTGTAGGATGTTTGATCATGCCCTGTAGGCCCACGACACACTGTCAACTGGCCGACAATCTTCGGAGTTCGCATGGATGTAGAGAAATGGCACCCACGGCTGGCCACCGGTCACTGGTACAGCCATCTGCCTGCTGATCTACAGAATAGCTTGCTGGCCAGCGCCCGGTTGCGGCAGCTGACGGCGGGGCAATACCTGTTCAAACGCGGCGATCCGCCGTGTGGGTTGTATGCGGTGCTGGAGGGCTCCCTGCGTATCAGCGCGGTGAACGAGCAGGGCAAGGAGGCAGTGTTGAGCCTGGCGGAGTTGCCATACTGGTTCGGCGAAATCTCATTGTTCGACGGGTTGCCCCGCACCCACGATGCCTGCGCCGTCGGGCCGTGTACGTTGCTGCAGGTACCGCAGCCGGCGTTGCTGCACATTCTTGAACAGACTCCGCGTTACTGGCGCGACATGGCCCTGTTGATGAGCCAGAAACTGCGCCTGACCTTTATCAATATCGAGCAATTGAGCCTGATGCCGGCGTCGGTGCGGGTGGCGCACCGCCTGCTGATGATCGCCGAGGGCTATGGCGACATCGAGCAGGCCCGGCAGGTGCTGCAACTGCCCCAGGAAGACTTGGCCGCGATGCTGAGCCTGTCGCGCCAGACCACCAATGCGTTGCTCAAGGACCTGCAAGGCCAGGGCATCGTGCGCCTGGGCTATGGCGAGATCGAAATCCTCGACCCGCAACGTTTGCGCGAGGCGGCGCATGCCTGAGGGTGGTAGCCTGCGTTCACGATTATTCGAGGTGTGTTATGCGCGTCCTGCTAGTGGAACACGAGTCAGAGGCGGCCGAGGCGATGGGCCGCAGTCTTGAAGAGGCCAGCTACACGGTGGAGGTGGCGGCCAATGGCATGGCGGCCCTGCGCTTTGTGGAAAGCACCGAATACGACCTGGTGATCCTGGATGTGATGCTGCCGGGGCTGAATGCCTGGAAGCTGCAGCAGGCGATCCGGTTGAAGGGTGAGACGCCGATGTTGTTTTTGACCACGCCGGACGGGATTGAAGATCGGCTGCGTGGGCTGGAGTTGCACGAGGATGATTATTTGCTCAAGCCGTTTGAAGCCCGGGCGTTGGTGGCGCGGGTGAAGAAAGTGTTGCGGCGGGATCGGGGGCGCTGACTGCCACTGGCTTTTGGGGTGTTTGATTGACCGCTTTCGCGAGCAAGCCCGCTCCCACATTTGACCGAGTACATCCCTTGGAAT
>NZ_JBSVWQ010000423.1:0-1863 GCF_054071215.1 Pseudomonas sp. SDO5522_S412
GCGGTGGGTCAGCTAATGAATCTGCTGACTGATGCACCGCCTTCGCGAGCAAGCCCGCTCCCACATTTTTCACCGTGCTCGCTTCAGGCCGCGAATGCTGGCCGCGCTGGCATTTGCTCAGCTTCTGGAAGGGGGCCAAACAACGCCTTCTGCACCGCCTGCTGCGCCTGGAACGCCAGCGCCGCACGTTCTTGCCCGGCGCAGGCAATCGGCTTGAGCAGATGGATTTCCACGTCGCCCTGGTCATTGCCGAACAAACGCATCAAGTGCGAGAGCAAATCATCGTCGCCAATAAACGGTGCCAGCGGGTCGATGTGGCCATCGCGCAGATAACGAATCGCCACCGGTTGCAGCGACACATCGGCATCAATCGCACTGGCCAGTAACCGCCCGTGGAACGTACGCAGGGCGCGGCCGTCGGTGGTGGTGCCTTCCGGGAACATCAACAGCGGGTGTTGTTGTTCCAGATGACGCGTCATCTGTTTGCGAATCAACTGGCTGTCCCCCGAACCTCGGCGGATGAACAGGCTGCCTGCCTTGGCGGCCAACCAGCCCGCCACCGGCCAGGTGCGCACCTCGGCCTTGGACAGGAACGACATCGGCGCCACCATCCCCAGCAGCGGGATATCGGTCCACGATACGTGGTTGCTGACCCACAGCATCGACTGTTGCGGCAACTCACCGTGAACGGTCACGCGAAAGGGCAGGGCGTTGGTCAGCCGTGCCATGAAAAAACGCGACCAGCGCTGCCGGCGCACCATCGAGTTGGCGACGCCCAGACGTTCAAACACGCCAAACACACTGGCCATGGTCAAACCCAGGGCCACCACCACCAGCACGCGGGCAATTCGCCCGTACACCCGAAGGCGGCTCATCACATGGCTGCCTTGAAGTGGCGGGCATACCGCGGGCACAGCTCGTCGCGCTTGAGCAGGATGAACACGTCGGCGACCTGGAAGTCTTCGTCCCAGCAGGGTTCGCCGCAAATCTTTGCACCCAGGCGCATGTAGGCCTTGAGCAAGGGGGGCATTTCGGCGATGACGTTGGATGGCAGGTCCAGTGCCGGCAGCGGCTTTTTCGGCTCGGCCCGCAGGTGTTCGTTGCACAGGTAGCGTTCGCGCAGGCGCTGCATGATGGCGTGGGCCTGGATGCCGCCGTCGTGCATCGGGATGCTCGCGCAGCCCATCAGGTAGCTGTAGCCACCCTGGTTGAGGACTTCGGCCAGCTCGCCCCACAACACGGCGATGGTGCCGCCGTTGCGGTAGGCGGGGTCGACGCAGGTGCGGCCGATTTCCAGGATGGGGCCTTTGAGGTGCAGCAGGCCGTGGAGGCTGAATTCTTCTTCGCTGTAGAAGCGGCCCAGGGTGGTGGCGGCCTGGTGATCGAGCAAACGGGTGGTGGCGACGAGTCGACCGCTGTTCAAATCCCGCACGCCGATGTGGCTGCAGTGAACATCATAGTCATCCATGTCCAGGCCCAGTTCAGCGCCTTTCAGCTTGGCGTTGAATTCGCCGCTGAACACGTTGAACCGCAGGGCCTGGGCTTCCTGCAAAGCCTGGGCGCCGATCAGGCGTTCGGCTTGCAGACGGCGTTCATTGCCGGTGTCGCTGATGCGGGCGATCTGAGTCATGGCGAGTCTCCGAGTGCCGGCCAGGGTTACGGCCGGTCGACTTGTTTGTGCCATGTCAGGCTATGTAGGGCCGGTGTCATCTCCATGAAGTTACGGTGACGCTTAGATGACAGGCATTTCGCCGGTGGGTGCTGTGTTTTTTGTGTACATATCCGTTGCTGCGGTAACGGCGGCTTGGGGTTCCGCTCTTACAGCGGGTCACTTTTGGCAAACGCCCGGAATGCCGGCCCAGC
>NZ_JBSVWQ010000424.1:0-1839 GCF_054071215.1 Pseudomonas sp. SDO5522_S412
TATTGACTGACCCACCGCTTTCGCGAGCAAGCCCGCTCCCACATTTTGATCGTATTCCAAATGAAAAGCCCCGGTACTGATGAGTACCGGGGCTTTTTGTTGGGCCTTGATTACAGCGTGGAACGCACTCGCCACAGCTCGGGGAACAATACGGTGTCGAGCATCTTGCGCAGGTAACCCACGCCTTCGGTGCCGCCCGTACCAGGCTGGAAGCCGATGATCCGCTCCACCGTGGTGACATGGCGGAAGCGCCATTGGCGGAACGAATCCTCCAGGTCGATAAACTTTTCGGCCAATTGGTACAGGTCCCAATACCGGCTCGGATCGCGATAAACCTCGCGCCACGCCGCCTCCACGGAATCATCGTGAACCGTTGGCGCCGTCGGGTCGCGTTCGGCGCGCTTGGGGTCGATCGCCAGCCCGGCCTTGGTCATCAGGTTGATCGCTTCGTCATACAGCGACGGCGTGGCAATCGCCACCTGCAGCTCCTTCAACAACTCCGGCCGGTGGGCATGAGGCCGCAACAGCGCCGCGCTTTTATTGCCGAGGATGAATTCGATTTCCCGGTACTGGAACGACTGGAAACCCGACGACTGCCCCAAGTACGGGCGGATCGACTTGTACTCCGACGGCGTCATGGTCGCCAGTACCGCCCAGGCGTGCACCAACTGGTCAAAGATCCGCGACACCCGCGCCAGCATCTTGAACGCCGGCGGCAGCTCACCCAGGCGCACGTGTTCGCGGGCGGCCTTGAGTTCGTGGAGCATCAACTTCATCCACAGCTCCGAGGTCTGGTGCTGGATGATGAACAGCATCTCGTTGTGGTCCGGTGACAGCGGGTGCTGGGCGCTGAGCACTTTGCCCAGGTCCAGGTAGTCGCCGTAGCTCATGGACTCGGAAAAATTCAGCTCGGCGTTATGCCATTCTTCCGGCGGCTGGTAGTCAGGGGAGAAAGGACACTGGCTCATCGCGTGGGCTCCTTGAGCGGGCGGAGAATGGCTCGTACCGGGCTGGCATCGAGGTTGGCAAAACGCAGCGGCAGCGCGATCAACTCGTAATCTCCCTCCGGCACGTCGTCGAGGACGATGCCTTCGAGAATCGCCATGCCATGCCGGGCGACGGCGTTGTGGGAGTCCATGGTCTTGGACTGCTGCGGGTCCAGGGACGGTGTGTCGATACCGATCAGGCGCACACCGAGGCTGAACAGCAACTCGACCGTTTGCGGGGCGACGGCGGTGAAATTCGAATCCCAGGCATCCAGCGGCGCCTGTTGATAAGTGCGCAACAGTACACGCTCCGGCAGGTTTTCCAGCCGGCCTTCCAACTGATGCGGCTGCACCAGCGCGCCGCTGCCCAGGCAATGCAGCACCCGGCACGGGCCCATGTACACATCCAGAGACACTTCGCCAATCGGCGCGCCGTCCGCGCTGTAGTGCAACGGCGCGTCCACATGGGCGCCGGTGTGGGGCGACAGGGTGATGCGTCCGACATTCACCGGGCACTCGGGGCCGAACTGCCAGACCCGCTCTTCCTGAAACGGCGTATCACCCGGCCAGGTCGGGGTCGCGGTGCTCAAGGGCGGGCTGATGTCCCACCACGTTTTTATTGGATTCATTTCAAGGCTCTCGGTCGTTACTGGGGTGAATGATACGAGGGCCGGCTGTAAATATTCTTGCGAATTCCAGCGCAAAGCGGGAAATCTTTCGCACTTACTGCGAGGAAATGGCTGATTGGCGCACAGATATTTCGTACTGACTCAATCCTTCAAACAACAAATATTCCCTGTGGGAGCCGGGCTTGCCCGCGATGAGGTCGGCACAGCGTGCCCTTCCATCGCCT
>NZ_JBSVWQ010000425.1:0-1823 GCF_054071215.1 Pseudomonas sp. SDO5522_S412
ACATTTCAGTGACTGATCCACCGCGTTCGCGAGCAAGCCCGCTCCCACATTTGTTCGATGTTGTCTTGATGAATGAGTTACGGCTGCTGACGCGTCGCCGCCAACACGATCTCGCGAATGCACACATGCTGCGGCTGCTGGTAGGCATAGGCAATCGCCGAAGCCACATCATCGGCGCTCAGCACGGTGCCGCCCATGTCCTGTTTCCACGCCTGGTAGCCGGTCTTGATGGCTTCGTCGGTGGTGTGGCTCAGCAGTTCGGTTTCCACCGCGCCCGGCGCAATGGTGATCACACGCACATTGTGCGGCGACATTTCTTCCCGCAGGTTTTCCGAAATTCCATGCACGGCGAACTTGGTGCCTACATAGGCGACGTGGTTGGGGAAGGTCTTGCGCCCAGCCACCGAGCTGACGTTGATGATGGTGCCACCCTTGCGCTCGACCATGCTGCCGGCCACCGCATGGATGCCGTTCAGCAGGCCCTTTACGTTGACGTCGAGCATCTGCTCCCACTGCGCCGGGTCCTGTTCGCTGACCGCGCCCAGCAGCATCACGCCGGCATTGTTGATGAGTGCATCGGCCGGGCCGAATTGCGCTTCAGCTTCCTTCACCGCCGCCACCAGCGCAGCGCGATCGGTGATGTCGACACCGCGACACAAGGTGTTCGGCAACTCCAGCGCATTCAGCCGGTCGATGCGGCGGGCCAGCAGCAACAGCGGGTGGCCGGCGGCCGACAGCAAGCGCGCAGTCGCTTCGCCAATGCCCGAACTGGCGCCGGTGATGATGATCAATGGCTTGCTCATGGTGGAACTCCTGAAATAAGAAAAACAAATAACTGAACGTGGAGCGCAGTATATTTAGCCCTCGGCTGGCTGAAAAATGCCTTATTCCTCTGTCTGTCATCGGTATTAACTATGGATGTGCGTCATCTCAAGGCGTTTCTCGCGGTATTCGAGGAACGCAATATCACCGCCGCCGCCCAGCGCCTGTTCATCAGCCAGCCGACGTTGTCGGTGACTATCAAGCAACTGGAAGAAGAACTGGGCGTGGCGCTGTTTCTGCGCCAGCCTCGTGGGGTCGAGGTCAGTGACGAGGCGCGGGTGCTGTACCCGCAAGCCCGGCGCATGGTGGCCGAGGCCGATGCGTTGAGCCGACTGTTTCGCGGGCGCGAAAACCGCATCGCCCTGGAACTGGGTGTGGAAGGCGATATTGCCGACAGCCAGATAGAAACCTTCCTGCGCATGGCGCACCAGGGCCTGCCGGGTTTGCTGCTGACCTTGCAGGAAGGCTGCGAAGGAGAAGGGCGCCTGGCGGTAGAGGAAATGTGCTGCGAGGACGAATTATTCCTGCCGCTTTGGGAAGAGTCCTACGTGATGGCACTGCCGATTGCGCACCCGATGGCGGCGGGCGGCAAGGAGCAGGCCTGGGCGCCGATCGAAGACTGGATCACCTGCCCGCAGCATGATTCCCACCAACGGCTGATGGCCTTGTACGGCCGTTCGCCCCAGGCGGTGGCCGGGCATGCCGGTTCGTTGACCCAGGCATTGCACATGGTGGCGGCCGGTGTGGGCGTGGCGATGTTGCCGCAGTCGCTGGCGGCGGAGCGGGCCGGGGTGGTGATTCGCCCTTGGCACCTGCCGGCACCGACGCGCCGGGTGGGGTTGTGCTTTGCCGCCCAGGCCCTGGAGTTGCCGGCGTTGCGGGCCTTGCATGAGTATTTCCAGAACAACCGCCCGCCGCAGATTGAAGCCGCCTGACGGCGCCTTTGAATTCACCGCAAATTCAATGTAGGAGCTGGCTTGCCTGCGATAGCGGTGGTGACT
>NZ_JBSVWQ010000426.1:0-1819 GCF_054071215.1 Pseudomonas sp. SDO5522_S412
ACAGCTTGAGAGCGCCATCGCCGGCAAGCCGGGCTCCTACAGGGGAATAGCGGCGCCGATGTGGCGCCGACAGTGGAACAACAATAAATAATCACTGTGAGGGCTACCCAAATGTCAGAACACGCTCAACCCCTGGGCTCCGCCACCAAGGCGCGAGACAGCAACGACACACAGAAAGTCATCTTCGCCTCCTCCCTCGGGACGGTGTTCGAGTGGTATGACTTCTTCCTCTATGGCGCACTCGCGGCGGTAATCAGCAAGCAGTTCTTTGCCGGGGTCAACGACACCACGGCGTTTATCTTTGCCCTGATGGCCTTCGCCGCCGGCTTTGTGGTGCGCCCGTTCGGCGCGCTGGTGTTCGGTCGGCTGGGTGACATGATCGGGCGCAAGTACACCTTCCTCGCCACCATCATCCTGATGGGCCTGGCGACTTTCTGCGTCGGCCTGCTGCCGACCTATTCGAGCATCGGCATTGCCGCACCGATCATCCTCGTCGCGCTGCGCATGCTCCAGGGCCTGGCGCTGGGCGGCGAGTACGGCGGCGCAGCCACCTATGTGGCCGAGCACGCCCCGGCGGGCAAACGCGGCTTCCACACCAGCTGGATTCAATCCACCGCGACCCTCGGCCTGCTGCTGTCGCTGCTGGTGGTGCTGGCGTGCCGTTACTTCACCGGCGACCAATTCGAAGTGTGGGGCTGGCGCCTGCCGTTCCTGCTGTCGATCGTGTTGTTGGGCATCTCCACCTGGATCCGCCTGAGCCTGCACGAGTCGCCGGCGTTCCTGAAAATGAAAGAGGAAGGCAAGGCCAGCAAGGCGCCGATCCGCGAATCCTTCGGCAAATGGGAAAACCTCAAGATCGTGCTGATTGCGCTGTTCAGCATCAACGCCGGCCAGGCAGTGACGTTCTATGCCGCGCAGTTTTATGTGCTGTTCTTCCTCACACAGTTTTTGAAGATGGATCCGGCACTGGCCAACATGCTGCTGATCATCAGCGTGGTGATTGGTGCGCCGTTCTTCATCTTCTTCGGCTGGCTTTCGGACAAGCTGGGGCGCAAGCCGGTGTTGATGGTCGGCCTGCTGCTGGCCACCGCACTGTACTTCCCGATCTTCAAGGGCCTGGCGCACTACACCAACCCGGCGATGGACCACGCCAGCCGCCAGTCGCCGATCACCGTATTGGCAGACCCGGCCACCTGCACCTTCCAGTTCGACCCGGTGGGCAAGGCGCGTTTTGACAGCCCGTGCGACAAGGTCAAGACCTTCCTGGTGAAACAGGGCCTGCCGTACGAAAGCGCGGCCGCCCCGGCGGGCAGCGCGGTGCAGGTGAGCGTGGGTGATGTGCGTATCGACGGTTACGACGAAGCCGCCCTGAAAGGCGCGGTGACCCTGGCGGGTTATCCGCAATCGGCTGATGTGGCGCAGGTCAACAAAACCATGGTGGTGGTGCTGATTGTCGCGCTGATCCTGATCGCCGCCATGTGCTACGGCCCGCTGGCAGCGCTGATGGTGGAGCTGTTCCCGACACGCATCCGCTACACCTCGCTGTCGCTGCCATACCACATCGGGAATGGCTGGTTTGGTGGCTTCCTGCCGACGGTGTCGTTTGCGCTGGTGGTGTACACCGGGGATATTTTCTATGGGCTGTGGTACCCGGTGGTCATTACCGGGGTGAGCCTGATCGTGGGGCTGATTTGCCTGAAAGAGACCAAGAACGTCGATATCGACAATAACTAAACGTCGATCCGGCCGACGCTGGAGTTTCAGTGTGGGAGCGGGCTTGCTCGCGAAAGCGGGGTGTCAGTCGCCGGATAGGTTGACT
>NZ_JBSVWQ010000427.1:0-1693 GCF_054071215.1 Pseudomonas sp. SDO5522_S412
TGAACTTCCTCTTCGCACCCATCAATGTTCGCGCATTGATCGTTGAGGATTTTTTTGTGACCAAGCCTACCCAATACCGTGACGTTGAAATCCGTGCCGCACGCGGCAACACGCTGACCGCCAAAAGCTGGCTGACTGAAGCGCCGCTGCGCATGTTGATGAACAACCTCGACCCGCAGGTTGCCGAAAATCCGAAAGAACTGGTGGTGTACGGCGGTATCGGCCGTGCGGCACGTAACTGGGAATGCTACGACAAGATCGTCGAAAGCCTGACCAACCTCAACGACGACGAAACCCTGCTGGTGCAATCCGGCAAACCCGTCGGCGTGTTCAAGACTCACAGCAACGCCCCGCGCGTGCTGATCGCCAACTCCAACCTGGTACCGCACTGGGCGAGCTGGGAGCATTTCAACGAACTGGATGCCAAGGGCCTGGCCATGTACGGCCAGATGACCGCCGGCAGCTGGATCTACATCGGCAGCCAGGGCATCGTGCAGGGCACCTACGAAACCTTCGTCGAAGCCGGTCGCCAGCACTACAACGATGACCTCAAGGGCCGTTGGGTCCTGACTGCCGGCCTCGGCGGCATGGGCGGCGCACAGCCACTGGCCGCGACCCTGGCCGGTGCCTGCTCGCTGAACATCGAATGCCAGCAGGTCAGCATCGACTTCCGCCTGAGCAGCCGCTACGTCGACGAACAAGCCACCGACCTCGACGACGCCCTGGCGCGCATCGACAAATACACCAAGGCCGGCCAGGCGATCTCCATCGCGTTGCTGGGCAACGCCGCTGAAATCCTTCCGGAACTGGTCAAGCGTGGCGTGCGCCCGGACATGGTCACCGACCAGACCAGCGCCCACGACCCGCTCAACGGCTACCTGCCCGCCGGCTGGACCTGGGACGAATACCGCGCCCGCGCCAAGACCGAACCGGCCGAAGTGATCAAGGCCGCCAAGCAGTCTATGGCCGTGCACGTCAGAGCCATGCTCGAGTTCCAGAAACAAGGCATCCCGACGTTCGACTACGGCAACAACATCCGTCAGATGGCGCAAGAAGTGGGCGTGGAAAACGCCTTCGACTTCCCGGGTTTCGTCCCGGCCTACATCCGTCCGCTGTTCTGCCGTGGCATCGGCCCGTTCCGTTGGGCTGCGCTGTCGGGCGACCCGCAAGACATCTACAAGACCGACGCCAAAGTCAAAGAGCTGATCCCGGACGACGCGCACCTGCACAACTGGCTGGACATGGCCCGCGAGCGCATCAGCTTCCAGGGCCTGCCGGCGCGTATCTGCTGGGTTGGCCTGGGCCAGCGCGCCAAGCTCGGCCTGGCATTCAACGAAATGGTGCGCAGCGGCGAGCTGTCGGCGCCGATCGTGATCGGCCGCGACCACCTGGACTCCGGCTCGGTGGCCAGCCCCAACCGTGAAACCGAATCGATGCAGGACGGTTCCGACGCCGTGTCCGACTGGCCACTGCTCAACGCCCTGCTCAACACCGCCAGCGGCGCGACCTGGGTTTCGTTGCACCACGGCGGCGGCGTCGGCATGGGCTTCTCCCAGCACTCGGGCATGGTGATTGTCTGCGACGGTACCGACGAAGCCGCCGAGCGTATCGCTCGCGTGCTGCACAACGACCCGGCGACCGGCGTGATGCGTCATGCGGATGCGGGCTACCAGATCGCGATTGATTGCGCCAA
>NZ_JBSVWQ010000428.1:0-1690 GCF_054071215.1 Pseudomonas sp. SDO5522_S412
TTCGCGAGCAAGCCCGCTCCCACATTTGGACCGTGCCCGCTTTAGCTTTTGATTTACAACACTCAAGCCGGCCGGGAGGCCGCTGTGCTGTTGATCTGCTTTTGATCTTGATCTTACGCGCCCCGTTAAACCACGCTGGCCGAAGCGAGGTGCCGAGTGGTGGGGCAAAAGCGGAACCGATACAAGCCATCACCTAAATAACGGATATCCCCCCAATCCGCGCCCGCGCCCGCAGCGCCTCCCCAGGCAACCCCAAAGCCTCATACACCACCACCAAAGCTCGGTTCGTCGGCACATCCAGCCCGTCATACCGCCGGCGCAATTCCAGCGTCTGCTGCGCCCCAAGCCAATCCCCAACCCGCAACCGTGCGTCCAGCTCCACCTGCGCAAACAAATCCCGCTGCGCATGACTCCCGCCAATCTCATTCAGCCGCGGCAACGCTATCCCCAGCTGTTCCAACGCCCGCCGGGCATCCCCCCGGGCATGCGCCAACAACCCCTCAGCCAACGGCAACGTCACTTCCCGCCAAACCGGCCGCGCTTCCACACTGTGCCTGCGCAAAGCCGCCAACAACTGATCCGCCTCAGGCTTGCCCGCCCGGGCCAACCCATACAAATACTGCACACTCAAAAATGGCTGTACCGCATCCCCAACCCGACGCTGCAGGTAGGGCGCCAACGCCTGCCACCGCCCACCCACATCAATCCCGGCCAGCTCCAGCCGCGCCAGCAATGACACCGCGCCCACCTGATCCTGGGAGTACTCCGGCAAGATCCCCCACACATGCCGGTCATAAATCTCCAGCACCCGCTGATCCTCCCCGCGCCCCAGATAAAACAACGCGAGATGCCACCAGTTATGGGTGTACATGAACGAGTTAAGCCCGTCCCAGTGCTGCTTCACGCCCTCCAGAAACCCGATGCCTTCCTCGATACGCCCCTGGGTCAGCATCACATGGGCCAATGCGTGATGGGCCCATGGCTCGGACGCCTGCAACCGCAACGCCTCAAGCGCACTGGCCTCGGCTTCCTCCAGCAAATGACACTGCTCATACGCAAACGCCAGTAGCCCGTGACTGTGGGCGATATCCGGCGCGCCGGCGGTGGCTTTCAAACCGATCCGCAGCAGCGCCGGCCAGTTGCCCCGGTTGAATTCCAGGTACTGGTTGAGCTTGGCCGCAAGCAGGTCCCGCGGATAAAGATCCAGCAGATGCTCGCTGAGGCGCAGCACTTCATCCAGCTCGTCGTTGATCCAGGCTTGCAGCACTTGCAGATACACGAGCGCCCGTGGATGCCGGGAATTCACCGCCGCCGCCCGCTGACGGTACTTCTCGGCCAGCACAGGGCCCTCGGGCGACTCGATAAACATCAGCAGCAGGCCGGCAAATCCGTTGGCCAATGCTGAGTCGGGGTCGGCATCGGCGACCGCGAGGATGCCCTCGGCACGGGGCTGATAGCCGAGAAAACCGCCGACGAAATCATCCAGGCCCTGACGGGTGGCGGGGTTGAGGGTGTCGATGGGGTTGCCCAGGTAATCCAGTGACATGCGCTTCAAACTCATGGGTTCAGATAGCGGTTAGAAGGGCAAACCTTGTGCCAGTGATGGGGCCCTCAAACTTCAAACCTTACCGTAGCAGCTGCCGAGCCTTGTCGAGGCTGCGTTGGCGGCATATCTGACACACCGCAGACG
>NZ_JBSVWQ010000429.1:0-1670 GCF_054071215.1 Pseudomonas sp. SDO5522_S412
TCGACCGCGTTCCTACTGAAAAAACGCGGTCAAGTGTGGGAGCGGGCTTGCTCGCGAATGCAGGCGACTCGGCCTAGAGCCTTACGCTGGCGAAAGTCGACTCATTCCTGGCCTGGCTCAACGCCGACAACGGCCCGGACAACGGTGACAACACCAGCGCCTGCGGAATCGGCATCATCGCCACCTGCTGCGTGGTGTTGGAACCCACACGCTCATCCCGCGGCGGAATGCCGAAGTATTCGCGGTAGCACTTGGAGAAGTGCGGCGTGGAGACAAACCCGCACACCGACGCCACTTCGATGATCGACATCGGCGTTTGCTTGAGCAACTGCCGCGCACGGATCAGGCGCAACTTGAGGTAGTAGCGCGACGGCGAACAGTGCAGGTATTTCTGGAACAACCGCTCCAGTTGACGCCGGGAAACCGCGACGTACACCGCCAGCTCATCGAGGTCGATCGGCTCTTCCAGGTTGGCCTCCATCAGCGCGACGATTTCCTGCAACTTCGGCTGGTTGGTGCCAAGCATGTGCTTGAGCGGCACACGCTGGTGATCCTGTTCGTTGCGGATGCGCTCGTACACAAACATCTCGGAGATCGCCGCCGACAACTCACGGCCGTGGTCACGGCTGATCAGGTGCAGCATCATGTCCAGCGGCGCGGTGCCGCCGGAGCTGGTGAAGCGGTTGCGGTCGAGGGTGAACAGGCGGGTGCTCATGGCCACGCGGGGAAAGGCTTCCTGCATCGACGCCAGGCATTCCCAGTGCACGCTGCAATCAAAACCGTCCAGCAGGCCGGCGCAGGCCAGGGCCCAGCTGCCGGTGCACACCGCGCCAAGGCGACGGGATTGGCGCGCCTGGCTTTGCAGCCACGACACATGTTCACGGGTCACGGTGCGCTGGATACCCACGCCGCCACAGACGATCACGGTGTCCAGGGCCGGAGCTTTGTGCATGGAAGCATCGGGGGTGATTTGCAGACCGTCGCTGGCCCACACCTGGTTTCCGTCCACACTCAACGTCGTCCAGCGATACAGCTCGCGGCCGGAGAGTTGGTTGGCCATGCGCAGGGGTTCGACTGCGGAGGCCAGGGAAATCAGCGTGAAATTGTCCAGCAGCAAAAAGCCGATGGATTGAGGCGCACGGTTCTGGGGTTGAGCCCCGGAGTTGAACGACGTCATCGCGGTATCTCCTCACACAAAGCGGGTGATGGCCTCAGGCGAGGCTCTTGTTATTGCGCTCATCGCTTTTAAGGAAACTCCTATGGCGAGAGGCTTTGTATTGATAGAGCAAATGCCATGCCTAAAGTTGAATGCGTATTCAATAACTCCTGAAAACGACCTCATGACGTGTCTATATAAGCCCGCGCATGGAGTGGGGGATATGACCCAGAAAAGACGTGAGAGAACGCAGGCTCAAGGTGTGTGAGCAGATCGGTAGCACTTGTGGGAAGGGAGAGAAACGACGTGGGAAAGGTCTGTCACCACAAGCACGGGTGACCGATGGTCATGAGGGGAAATCGTTCGGGAGCTACTTATCTAATTGCGACGCGCTAAAAGGTGGCGCTTGCGGGTGTCGGTGTTCACTTTATGAGCAGTGTTGCCCGGTCTACCGCATTCGCGAGCAAGCCCGCTCCCACACTTGACCGCGTTTTTTCAGTAGGAACTCGGTCGA
>NZ_JBSVWQ010000430.1:0-1645 GCF_054071215.1 Pseudomonas sp. SDO5522_S412
CAGCTGTGTTGACTGACACCCTGCATTCGCGAGCAAGCCCGCTCCCACATTGGATAGTCGTTGTTTTCCAGACCGTGTTCCCGCAGCGAGAACCCCATGTCTCAAACTCCACCCACCGGCCAACCCGCCTACGTCTTGCACAGCCGCGCCTACCGCGAGACCAGCGCCCTGGTGGACTTCCTCACGCCCCAAGGCCGCCTGCGCGCGGTCTTGCGCAGTGCACGCGGCAAGGCCGGCACCCTGGCGCGGCCCTTCGTGGCCCTGGAAGTGGAGTTTCGTGGACGCGGCGAGCTGAAGAACGTCGGCCGCATGGAAGCTGCCGGCGCCTCCAACTGGCTCAACGGTGAGGCGCTGTTCAGCGGCCTCTACCTCAACGAATTGCTGATCCGCCTGCTCCCCGCCGAAGACCCGCACCCCGGCGTCTTCGATCATTATGCCGCCACCTTGCTCGCCCTCGCCGAAGGCCGTCCCCTGGAACCGCTGCTGCGCGCATTCGAATGGCGCCTGCTGGATGACTTGGGCTACGGCTTCGAACTGAGCAACGACCTGCACGGCGAGCCCATCGCCGCCGACGGCATGTATCGCCTGCAAGTGGACGCAGGCCTGGAGCGGGTCTACCTGCTGCAACCCGGCCTGTTCCAGGGCACCGAATTGCTCGCCATGAGCGAAGCCGACTGGACCGCCCCCGGCGCCCTGTCCGCCGCCAAGCGCCTGATGCGCCAAGCCCTGGCCGTGCATCTGGGCGGTCGGCCACTGGTCAGCCGCGAGTTGTTTCGAAAGCCCTGACATCCCCGTGTATGCTGTGCAGCGATTCCTTCCCTCTTCAGGAGCGCTTTTCGTGACCACCAGCAATCGCATTCTTCTCGGCGTGAACATCGACCACGTAGCCACCCTGCGCCAGGCCCGGGGCACCCGTTACCCGGACCCGGTCAAGGCCGCGCTGGACGCCGAAGAAGCGGGCGCCGACGGCATCACCGTGCACCTGCGCGAAGACCGGCGCCACATCCAGGAGCGCGACGTGCTGCTGCTCAAGGACGTGCTGCAAACCCGCATGAACTTCGAAATGGGCGTCACCGAGGAAATGATGGCGTTCGCCGAGCGCATCCGCCCGGCGCATATCTGCCTGGTGCCGGAAACCCGCCAGGAACTGACCACCGAAGGCGGCCTCGATGTGGCTGGCCAGGAAGCGCGGATCAAGGCTGCCGTGGAGCGCCTGTCGAAGATCGGCAGTGAAGTCTCGCTGTTCATTGATGCCGATGAGCGCCAGATCGAAGCTTCGCGCCGTGTCGGTGCCCCGGCCATCGAACTGCACACCGGCCGTTATGCCGACGCGACCACGCCGACCGAAGTTGCCGACGAATTACAGCGCATCATCGACGGCGTCAACTGCGGCCTGGGCGAAGGCCTGATCGTCAACGCCGGCCACGGCCTGCACTACCATAACGTCGAAGCCGTGGCTGCGATCAAGGGCATCAACGAGCTGAACATCGGCCATGCACTGGTGGCTCATGCGCTGTTCGTCGGCTTCAAAGGCGCCGTCGCCGAGATGAAAGCCTTGATTCTGGCCGCCGCCAAACATTAAAAGAGCGCTGAAGATCCAATGTGGGAGCGGGCTTGCTCGCGAAGGCGGTGGGTCTGTTACTCA
>NZ_JBSVWQ010000431.1:0-1565 GCF_054071215.1 Pseudomonas sp. SDO5522_S412
CGTGCTGAAACTGGAGCGGGTTGGTCTCACCGACAACTTCTTCGAACTGGGTGGCCATTCATTGCTGGCTACGCAGATGGTGTCGCGCATCCGCCAACACCTCGGCATGAACCTGCAACTGCGCAAGCTGTTCGAAAACGCCAGCCTCAAGGCTTGCGTGGCTGCGCTTGAGCCAATCCAGGCGGCGATGCCTGCGCGCATTCCAAGGGTGCCGCGTGATCAACCGTTGCCCCTGTCCTACGCCCAGCAGCGCCAGTGGTTCCTTTGGCAAATGGAGCCCTCCAGTGCGGCGTACCACATCCCTGCGGCGCTACGGATTCATGGCCACCTGGATTTGAAGGCGTTGCAACGCAGCTTAAGCGCACTGGTGCAGCGTCACGAGAGTTTGCGCACGACCTTTGTCCAGAAGGACGAGCGTGCGTTCCAGGTTATCCATGCCGAGTCCGGTCCGCTGCTGACGCCGCAGTTTCTCGACCTGACCTCGGCCAACCAGGCCGAGCAGATCCAGGCGTTTGTTCGCGATCAGATCAGCCGGCCGTTCGACCTGCAGAACGGTCCGCTGCTGCGGGTCGGGCTGCTGCAGGTGGCCGCCGATGAACAGGTGCTGGTGCTGACCCAGCATCACATCGTCTCCGATGGCTGGTCGATGCAGGTGCTGGTGCAGGAACTGATTGAGCGTTATGCCGCCTATAGCCAGGGTGGATCGGTTGAACCGGTGGAGTTACCGATCCAGTATGCCGATTACGCGGTGTGGCAACGCCAATGGATGGACGCCGGTGAGCGTGAGCGGCAGCTGGCTTACTGGACCAACGTCCTCGGCGCTGAACAGCCATTGCTGGAGCTGCCTGCGGACCGTCCGCGACCGGCACGCCAGAGCTTTGCCGGCGCCCGTCTGGCCGTCCAGTTACCGCAGGCATTGGGCCAACAGCTGCGGCAACTGGCCCTGGGTGAAGGTTGCAGCCTGTTCATGCTGTTGCTGGCTTCGTTCCAGGGCCTGCTGCACCGTTACAGCGGCCAGTCGGACATCCGCGTGGGCGTACCGATTGCCAACCGCAACCGGGTCGAGACCGAAGGCCTGATCGGGTTCTTCGTCAATACCCAGGTGCTCAAGGCTGAAGTCGATCCGCAGCAGCGTTTCAGCGAACTGCTGCAACAGGTCAAGACGGCGGCATTGGGCGCCGAGGCGCATCAGGACCTACCGTTCGAGCAATTGGTCGAAGCCTTGCGCCCTGAGCGCAACCTGAGCCATAGCCCGTTGTTCCAGGTGTTGTACAACCACCAGAGCGCCGGCCGCCAAGCCATCCCGCAACTGCCGGGGCTGGTGATCAAGGCCCAGGAGTGGGAAAGCCGTACCGCCCAGTTCGACTTGACCCTCGACACCCTGGACGCCGACGGCGAGCTCAGTGCAACCCTCACTTACGCCACCGACCTGTTCGACGCAAGCACTGCACAGCGTATGGCCGCTCACTGGCTGAACCTGCTGCAAGGCATCGTCGCCGATCCGCAACGACGCATCGGGGAATTGCCGCTGCTGGACGCGACCGAGCAACAGCACAACATCGCCC
>NZ_JBSVWQ010000432.1:0-1561 GCF_054071215.1 Pseudomonas sp. SDO5522_S412
CCCAAAAAATGGGCCTGCTGCGCAGTCCAGCGGGAGCAAGCTCCCTCGCCACACCAAGCAGACAGTTCAATTTAAAGGGAGCCACACGTGATCACCTCGTCAACCGTCGTCAATTCAGTGGTAGAAAAACTGCGCGCCGCCCTGGCGAGGGGTCAGTGGCGGCGCGGCGAGATGCTGCCCGGCCAGCGTGAACTGGCCGAGCAAATGGGCATCAGCCGCCCGAGCCTGCGCGAAGCGGTGATCGTGCTGGAAACCCTCGGCCTGGTACGCTCCATGCCCGGCAAGGGCGTGGTGGTGCTGGAAACCACCCTCAGCGAATCCCAGGCCCAGGACAGCGGCGTGGCGGACGCCAGCCTCGAAGACATCCTGCAACTGCGCTACACCCTCGAGCCCTTTATCGTAGGTTTAGTGGCGCAATCCATCAGCAGCAAGGAAGTCGGGCAACTGCGCCTGACCCTGATGGACATGCGCGAAGCCCTCGACGCCGGCGACAGCGAAGCCGGGATGAACGCCTACATCGCGTTCCACGAAGAACTGTTCGCCCTGACCTCCAACCCGATCTTCCAGAACGTGGTGCAACAAACCAGCAACGCCCTCAAGCAAAGCGCCCAGGTGCTGCGCAACTCCCCCGAACACCTGGCGGAACGCTTGCAGGAAAACGACGCCGTGGTGCGGGCGATCCGCAACAAGAACAGCGCCCTGGCCAGCGCCGAAATGCGCCGGCATATCCTGCAGGAAGGCTTGCGCATGGGCATTCGCTTGAACATCCCGGATGACCATCTGGGTAGCTGACTTCCAGGAGACCGCGCATGACCGCTCACGCCCTGCACACCCCTTTCCCCTTTACGCCGTTGCGCCTGGTGGGCAAGCCGAAACTCTCGGTGGACGACATCTACCCGGCACTGTTCGACGCCATTCTTGAGCAACGCATCGCCCCCGCCAGCCGTTTTACCGAGGAGAGCCTCGGGCAAAGTTTTGGCGTCAGCCGCAGCGTGATTCGCCGGGTGCTGGCGCGGCTGTCGCACCAGCAAGTGATCATCCTGCGGCCCAACCACCGCGCCCAGGTGGCGGCACCGGATGCACAACAGACCCAGCAGATTCTCGAGGCGCGGCGCCTGACGGAAATCACCGTGGTGCAGTTGGCGTGTGCCCAGGCGAAACCGGCGCAGATCCGCCAACTGCGGGAGTTGATCGCACGGGAGCGCGACTGCATCGAGCGTGACGAACGTGGCCCGGCGATTCGGCTCTCCGGGGAGTTTCACCTGCAACTGGCAGCCATCGCCGGGAATGCACCGTTGGCACAGTTTCTCAACAGCCTGGTGCCGCTGACCTCATTGGCGATTGCGCAGTTTGAGGCCAAGGCTTGCACGTATTGCGCATGGCAGGAACATAGGGCGATTGTGGATGCGGTGGAGCATGGCGATGCCGGCAAAGCCGTCAACTTGATGACCCGGCATCTGGGTCATCTGGAAGCCAAGCTACTACGCAGCAATTGATCACACTGTTTTAACCTGTGGCGAGGGAGCTTGCTCCCGCTGGGACGCGCAGCGGCCCCAAAAAC
>NZ_JBSVWQ010000433.1:0-1555 GCF_054071215.1 Pseudomonas sp. SDO5522_S412
GCGTCCTTTCAGTTGATATCTTCCTGGCTGACACACCGCATTCGCGAGCAAGCCCGCTCCCACATTTGATCGCATGCGCACTTCCAAAATCGAATAACAAGGACCAACCCCATGCGTGCACTCGCCGCCTTGAGCCGTTTCGTCGGCAATACCTTCGCCTACTGGGTGCTGATTTTTGCCGTGGTTGCGTTCCTGCAACCCGCCTGGTTTCTCGGCCTCAAAGGCGCCATCGTGCCGCTGTTGGGCCTGGTGATGTTCGGCATGGGGCTGACCCTCAAACTTGAAGATTTCGCTGAAGTCGCGCGCCATCCGTGGCGCGTGGCATTGGGTGTGGTCGCGCATTTCGTGATCATGCCCGGCGTGGCCTGGCTGTTGTGCCAGGTCTTTCACCTGCCACCGGAAATTGCCGTCGGTGTGATCCTCGTCGGCTGCTGCCCGAGCGGCACGTCGTCCAACGTCATGACCTGGCTGGCCCGAGGCGACCTGGCCCTGTCGGTGGCCATTGCAGCCGTCACCACCCTCCTCGCTCCGCTGCTGACGCCCGCGCTGATCTGGCTGCTGGCCTCGGCCTGGTTGCCGGTGTCGTTCATGGAGTTGTTCTGGTCGATCCTGCAAGTGGTACTGCTGCCGATCGTGTTGGGCGTGGTGGCGCAGCGCTTGCTGGGCGCCCGGGTACGGCATGCGGTCGAGGTGTTGCCGCTGGTGTCGGTGGTCAGCATCGTGGCGATTGTCGCCGCCGTGGTGGCGGCCAGCCAGGCGAAGATTGCCGAGTCGGGCCTGCTGATCATGGCGGTGGTGATCCTGCATAACACCTTTGGCTTCCTGCTGGGCTATTTCACCGGCCGTGTGTTCGGGCTGCCGCTGGCACAACGCAAATCCCTGTCGCTGGAAGTGGGCATGCAGAACTCCGGCTTGGGCGCCGCACTGGCAAGTGCGCATTTCTCGCCGCTGGCGGCGGTGCCGAGTGCGCTGTTCAGCGTCTGGCACAATATTTCCGGGGCACTCCTGGCTACGTACTTCCGGCGGATGAGCGAAAAGGAAGACCGCGAATTGTTGGCGGGCAAGTCCGAAACTTGATCACCTGATCAATATTCGGCACTCTACCGGGCTTCGCGGGGACGACCCTGCGACGCAATCAAGCGCTTAATCCGGGGACGACCCCACCTAAGAAGGGAGGTCATCATGTCCTGGATCATTCTGTTTTTTGCCGGACTGTTTGAAGTCGGCTGGGCCGTCGGACTGAAATACACCGACGGTTTCAGCAAGCCACTGCCCACGGCCCTGACGATTGCCGCCATGGCCGTCAGCCTCGGGTTGCTGGGGTTGGCCATGAAGGAACTGCCGCTGGGCACCGCCTATGCCATCTGGACCGGAGTCGGTGCGGTGGGCACGGTGATTGCCGGGATTATCCTGTTCGGGGAGTCCATGGCGCTGTTTCGACTGGCCAGTGTGGCGTTGATTATCTGCGGGCTTATTGGGCTCAAGATCAGCGCTTAGGCCACTACCGCCTTCGCGAGCAAGCCCGCTCCCACATTTGGAATGCATTCCAAGTGTG
>NZ_JBSVWQ010000434.1:0-1542 GCF_054071215.1 Pseudomonas sp. SDO5522_S412
TCGGCCGAGTTCCACCTTTGGAATGCGGTCGAATGTGGGAGCGGGCTTGCTCGCGAAGGGGCCATTAGCCTCACTACATCCCGTGCTGCTTCATCAACCGCGCATAACTGCCATCCACTTTCATCCTGGCAATCTCCCGATCAAACCCGGCAACAATCTGCTGATGCTGAGGATTTTTCAGGCTAACCAGAATGTGCAGGCTGTTTTCGCTCAGCGGCACCGGCAAAAACTCCACCGCGTTGCGCACGGTGGCGGACTCCCGAGCCAGGTAGTAGCGGGCGACGAATTCGTCCTCCAACGTCAGCCGCACCCGCTGCGCCGCCAGCATGCGCACGGCCATGGCGAAGTTATGCACCGGGACTTTCTGCAATTGCGGATCGGCATCGAACGCCGCTGAATAGGCATAGCCACGCACCACCGCGACGGGGTAGTCGTGCAACTGCTCCAGGTTCTGGTAGTCGATGGGATCGTCGCGGCGCTTGAGAAACAGCACCCGGTTGAGCAGGTATTCGCCGGAAAACTGCCCCAACTGAGTACGCGCATCGTCGTACCAGGCGTTCACCAATACGTCGTAACGCCCATCGCCCACGCCCATCAGCGCCCGCGCCCAGGGCACCTGTTCAAACTCACTGGCATAGCCGGCACGGGCCAGGGCGGTGGTCACGATGTCGGTGGCCAAACCACCATTGACCAGGGTGGCGTCAGTGAACGGCGGCCAGGCATCCGCCACCAGTCGCAAGCGTTCTGCCGCCGCCGCCTGGGCCAGCAACAACAAACCGATCAAAGCAACGGCACGAGAAAATCGCGGCATGCTCAAGTCCTTGGCGGGCATTCTATGGCCTGACCTCTGGGGCAACCCGAGGATTTAACAGTAGCTCATCAATGAGCCTGTACTGCAGATTACACAAAGACGGCAGCGTCGCACGCAGAGAATGATGGCAAATTGATCTCACTCACAAAAAAACCGCAATTTAGACACTCGCCTCCCGCGCGCTTACTATCCTGACCAGACAATCAGCCGAGAGAACACCATGACAGTCGAATGGGTCTGCAAACACCACAGTGACCTGGGCAAGGAGCAGCTGTACGCCATTTTGCGCCTGCGCTCGGAGGTCTTCGTGGTCGAGCAGAAATGCGTGTACCAGGACATCGACGGCCAGGACCTGGACGGTGACACCCATCACCTGATGGCCTGGGATGATGGTCAACTGCGGGCCTACCTGCGCCTGCTGGATCCTGAATCCCAGGGTGGTGATGTGGTGATCGGCCGGGTGATCGTTGCGCCGAGCGCGCGGGGTACCGGGCTGGGCCACCAGATGATGGATGAGGCCCTCAGGCAGGCAGAGAAACAGTGGCCCGACGTGCCGATCTATCTGTCGGCCCAGGCGCATTTGCAGGGGTATTACGGGCGGTACGGGTTTGTGGTGGCGGGTGAGGAATACCTGGAGGATGACATTCCACATATAGGCATGCGCCGGGCATGAGGGCCTCTTCGCGAGCAAGCCCGCTCCCACATTTGACCGAGTTCCACCTTTGGAATGC
>NZ_JBSVWQ010000435.1:0-1474 GCF_054071215.1 Pseudomonas sp. SDO5522_S412
CCCGATGTATTGACTGACCCTCTGCATTCGCGAGCAAGCCCGCTCCCACATTTGATTTGTGTTCATCCTGCAATTACGGCAAGTCGCGACTCGCGTAAAACGCACTCAACACCTTCACCAGGTGCGCCAGGTCGTGGCTGCCGCACAGCTCGCGAATCGAGTGCATCGCAAACGTCGGCAAGCCGATATCCACGGTGCGCACGCCCAGGTGGCTGGCGGTGATCGGGCCGATGGTCGAGCCGCAACCCATGTCGCTGCGTACCACAAAGCTTTGCACCGGCACTTCTTCGGCCATGCACAGGTGGCGGAAGAACCCGGCGGTTTCGCTGTTGGTGGCGTAGCGCTGGTTGCTGTTGACCTTGATCACCGGGCCGGCATTGAGTTTCGGGCCGTGGTTGGCGTCGTGCTTCTCGGCGTAGTTGGGGTGCACGCCGTGGGCGTTGTCGGCAGACACCAACAGCGACTTCTGGATAGTGCGTACGAATTCATCACCCTCGGGCAGCAGGCGACGCAGGGTCTGCTCCAGCATCGGGCCGTCGGCACCGCAGGCGGAGCACGAGCCGACTTCTTCGTGGTCGTTGCAGACCAGCACGCAGGTTTCATCGGTTTCGGCGGTGAGCAGGGCTTGCAGGCCGGCGTAGCACGACAGCAGGTTGTCGAGGCGGGCACCGGCGATAAAGTCGCCATTGAGGCCGATCACGGCCGCGCTCTGGGTATCGTAGAAGCTCAGCTCATAGTCGAGCACCACGTCAGCGTTCAACCCGTGTTCACGAGCCAGTTGCTCGGTCAGCACTGCGCGGAAGTCTACGCGCTCGTCACCGGCGAACTGCGCAAGGATCGGCGGCAGTTCGGTCTGGGCATTGATCGCCCAACCCTGGTTGGCTTCACGGTTCAGGTGAATGGCCAGGTTGGGGATGATCGCGATGGGCAGCTTGAAGTCGATCAGCTGGCTTTCGACCTTGCCGTCGCGGCGGAAAGTGACGCGGCCGGCCAGGGACAGATCGCGGTCGAACCACGGCGCCAGCAGCGCGCCGCCGTACACTTCCACACCCAGTTGCCAGAAGCCCTGGCGTTGCAGTTCAGGCTGTGGCTTGACCCGCAGGCACGGGCTGTCGGTGTGGGCGCCGACCAGGCGGATGCCGCCTTGCAGGGGCGAGTGGCGGCCGAGCTTGAAGGCGATGATCGAGGAGTCGTTGCGGGTCACGTAGTAGCGCCCGTTGGCCTCGGTGGTCCAGGTCTCGCGCTCGTCAAGACGCTGGAAACCGGCCGCTTCCAGGCGCTGTGCAAGGGCGGCGGTGGCATGGAACGGGGTAGGGGAGGCCTTGAGGAAGTCGATCAGGCCTTGGTTCAACTCTTCGCGCATAAGTAGCTCCAGACAGCAATGGCGCGAGTTTACCGTCCGACGGGATAAGTGCACAGAACAAATGTGGGAGCGGGCTTGCTCGCGAATGCGGTGTGTCAGTCGCCGAATGAG
>NZ_JBSVWQ010000436.1:0-1472 GCF_054071215.1 Pseudomonas sp. SDO5522_S412
TGCATTAGCTGACACACCGCATTCGCGAGCAAGCCCGCTCCCACATTTGGTTTTCGGTTCCTACCAGGGGAATTGGAGCTGCTCGTTGCCGTTGCTCAAATCCAGCAAACGCACCCCTATTCCCAGCAATCGCACCGGCTTGTCGCCGCGATTGAACGCCTGGGTCAGCAACTGCCGGTAACTCTCCAGGTCCCGCCCTGCCCCCGCCTGCTCCAGGGTCGTCTGGGTAAAGTCGTGAAACTTCACTTTGACGAACGGCTTGCCCGCCCGATAACTGCTGTCGATGCGCGCTATACGCCCCGCCAGGGTGTCCATCAGCTCCGGCAGTTTTTCCAGGCAACTGGGCAAGTCCGGCAGGTCGACATCGTAGGTATTTTCCACGCTGATGGATTGCCGGCGGCTGTCGTTCTGCACCACACGGTCATCAATCCCACGCGCCAGGCTCCAAAGCCGCTCGCCAAAACTGCCGAACTCTCGCACCAGCGCCAACTTGTTCCACTCCCGCAGTTGCAGGCAGTCCTCGATCCCCAGCCGCGCCAGCTTGTCGGCCGTCACCTTGCCCACGCCGTGGAGCTTTTTCACCGGCAGCGCCGAGACAAAGTCTTCCACCTGGTCGGGGGTGATCACAAACAGTCCGTTGGGCTTTTTCCAGTCGCTGGCGATCTTGGCGAGAAACTTGTTCGGCGCCACGCCCGCGGAAACGGTGATGTGCAACTGGTTGGAGACCCGCCGGCGAATGTCCTGGGCAATGCGCGTGGCACTGCCGCCAAAATGCGGGCTGTCGGAGACGTCCAGGTAGGCTTCGTCCAGGGACAACGGTTCGATCAGGTCGGTGTAGTCGCGAAAGATCGCCTGGATTTCCTTTGATGCTTCTTTATAAGCATCCATGCGCGGCTTGACGATGGTCAGGTCCGGGCACAGCTTCAGGGCATGGCGGGACGACATGGCCGAACGCACACCATAGGCCCGTGCTTCATAGTTGCAGGTGGCGATCACCCCGCGACGGTCTGCCGAGCCACCGACAGCCAGGGGCTTTTGCGCCAGGGTCGGGTCGTCGCGCATCTCGATGGCGGCGTAGAAGCAATCACAGTCGACGTGGATGATTTTGCGCTGCGTCATATATAAGGCAGTGGTTCTGGGCAGAAAACGGACAGGCCGGCAGTATCTCACTCACACCTGTATATAGCACCAGTAGTTTGAATCTTCCGCTTAAGCGGTAGGAAAATTCGCAGGTGAATTCATTTTCTCAATCGAAACACACCCCCCAATAGAGCTGAAAGCCTCGGCCAGACTGGCCCCGCGGCCTATCAAGGGGCCACCTTGGAGAGCTAACCGATTGAACCACAAGCGCTTTTCTTTGAATCAGCGGTTGACACACTCGCGTTCCTCTGTAGAATGCCGACACACAGACGCGGGATGGAGCAGTCTGGTAGCTCGTCGGGCTCATAACCCGAAGGTCGTCGGTTCAAATC
>NZ_JBSVWQ010000437.1:0-1369 GCF_054071215.1 Pseudomonas sp. SDO5522_S412
CAAAGATCTTGGGGCCGCTACGCAGCCCAGCGGGAGCAAGCTCCCTCGCCACAGCTCCCTCGCCACAAAAGCGCTTTCTACAAGCCCATCTGCTTGCTGATGATTTCGTTCATCACTTCCCGAGTCCCGCCACCGATGGACAGGATGCGGTTGTCGCGATACAGCCGCTCCACCAGGTTGCCGCGCATGTAGCCCTGGCCGCCGAGGATCTGCACGGCATCAAAGGTCACGCGGTCGGCGGTGTCGGTGGCGAGGTTCTTGGCCATCGAGATCTCCTTGATCACACTCTTGCCCGCGGCCATCTTGGCGGCCTGGCGGTAGGTGAATTCCCGCGAGACCTCCACCGCCGTGGCCATTTCCGCCAGGCGATGCTTGAGCACCTGGAACTTGCCGATGGGTTTGCCGAAGGCCTCGCGCTGGGCCGCCCACTTCAGGCTTTCCTCCAGGGCCATCTGCGCAGTCATATTGGCCATCAGGGCCAGGGCCAGGCGCTCGCTCTGGAAGTTGCCCATGATGCAGGCGAAACCCATGTTCTCGGCGCCGATCAGATTGCCTGCCGGTACGCGGCAATCGTCGAAGAACAGTTCGGCCGTGTCCGACGCCCACCAGCCCATCTTCTTCAGCGGTGTACCGGTGGTGAAACCAGGCGTGCCCTTTTCGATCAACAACAGGCTGATGCCGGCAAAGCCCGGCCCCCCGGTACGTACCGCGACGGTATAGAAGTCGGCACGCTGGCCGCTGGTGATAAAGGTTTTGCTGCCGCTGACGCGGTAATGGTCGCCGTCGCGCACAGCACGGGTCTGCAGGCTGGCGACATCGGAGCCGCCACCGGGCTCGGTGACGGCCAGGGCGGCGATCTTCTCGCCGGATAACACCTGCGGCGCCACACGATCGCGCACCTCGGGCCGGGCCCATTTGACGATGGGCGGCAAGCCGATATCCAGCGAGCCCAACCCTGCCACTACCCCGCCGGAGCCGCAGCGCATTAGCTCTTCGCTGGCCGCGACCTTGGCGAACAGGTCACCTTCGTGGCTGCCTCCAAGGGCTTCGGGGTAACCGATGCCCAGGATCCCCGCCGCACCGGCCTTGAGGTACAGCTCCCGGGGGAAGCTTTCCGCTTCCTCCCACTGCTCGATGCCCGGCAACATCTCGCGCTCGACGAAACGACGCACGCTGTCGCGGACCAATTGGTGGCTGGGGTCGAAGTATTCCTGATAGGCAGACATCGGCAAGCTCCACGGGACGGTAGAGCGAACTTACCAAGCGCTTGCTTGGTTATCAAGCAAGAGGAAAGACTCGTGAACGCCACAAAACAAATGTGGGAGCGGGCTTGCTCGCGAATGCGGTGTATCAGTCGCCAGATGCATTG
>NZ_JBSVWQ010000438.1:0-1357 GCF_054071215.1 Pseudomonas sp. SDO5522_S412
TGGTGAAGCAAGAACATGTGGATGATGCCCCGGCTTCGGCGAAAAACCCCAATGGGGATGCTTCGGTCTGTTCGGCGAATACCTGTACCAATGGCTGCCCGGTTTCGATGGTTACTGGTGAGGAACTGCTGACCCTCACAGACGGCTCGTTGGAGGGTGTCCTGCCATTTGCCTGGACGCGGTTGTATCGCAGCAGTGCCGTGGAAGTGGATTGCGGGTTGGGGTTTGGCTGGAGTCATGCGCTGGCTCAGCGCTTGGTGGTGAGCGGCGGATCGGTGGTGTGGACCGATCACGAAAACCGCAGCACCACCTTTCCCCTGCCCTCTGCTGCACGGCCGGCCATCACCAATAGCCTGGCGGAAGCGGCGATTTATCTGGGTGCTTTGCCGGATGAATGGGTGCTGGCTCAGGCGTCGCTTTTCTACCACTTCCGTGACGGTGTGCTGACGGCGATCAGCGATGCGTATGACAACCGACTGCGCATTGCTCGCGATTATTCCGGGCGGATTCAGCGGATCGATAACCATGTTGGCCAGGGATTGCTGCTGCGGTATGAGCGCGGCCATATCGTTGCCGTCGACTATCAGGTGCAGCGGGAACTCGGCTGGGTTACCGAGCAGAACGTTGTTTCCTACACGTACGACGATGCCTGGCGGTTGATCGAAGCGACCAACGCTGTAGGAGAAAGCGAGCGTTATCGGTACGACGATCAGCAGGTGATCCTGGAGCGGGAACTGGCCGGTGGGGCGAGTTTCTTCTGGGAGTGGGAACGGTCTGGCAAGGCAGCGCGATGTGTCCGGCACTGGGCCAGCTTTTCGCAGATGGACACGCGGTATGTGTGGGACGACAACGGCACGGTCACCGTGCACAACGCCGATGGCAGCCAGGAAGTCTACGTACACGACCAGCGCGCACGGCTGGTGCAGCGGATCGATCCGGACGGCGCGCAGCACTTCAAATCCTACGATGAAAAAGGCCGGCTGACGGTCGAGCAGGATCCGCTGGGGGCGGTGACGGCCTATCAGTACGACGAAGCCGGTCGGTTGATTGCGCTGTTTCCCGGTGACGATGCACCCACCTCCTACGAGCATGACAACGGTTTCGTACGGGTTGTGCGCCGTGGTGACGCGGTGTGGAAATACCAGCGTAACGATCAAGGCGATATCACTCGCAAGACTGATCCGGACGGCAATTACACCGAATACACCTACACCCAACACGGAAAGCTCACGGGTGTTTGGTATCCGGATAACAGCAGCCAACGCTTTATCTGGAACGAACGCGGCCAGCTCATTGAGGAAAAACTGGCGAATGGCGGTGTGCGGCGTTATCGCTATGACGAGCTGGGGCGGCAGGT
>NZ_JBSVWQ010000439.1:0-1349 GCF_054071215.1 Pseudomonas sp. SDO5522_S412
ACTGATGTATTAGCTGACACTCCGCCTTCGCGAGCAAGCCCGCTCCCACATTTTTTTACCGGGTTCCGTCAGGCAAATTGGGCAGCGGCATAACCGGAGGCCCACGCCCACTGGAAATTGAACCCGCCCAGGTGACCGGTCACATCCAACACTTCGCCGATGAAGTACAAACCGGGGCTTTTCAGGGATTCCATGGTCTTGGACGAGACTTCCCGGGTGTCCACGCCACCCAGGGTGACCTCGGCGGTGCGATAGCCTTCAGTACCCGCCGGCACCAGTTGCCAGCTCCCCAGTTTGCCGGCGATGTCGGCAATCTCGGCGTGGGTGTACTGCTTCATCGGCTTGGAAACGAACCAGGTTTCGGCCAGCAGGTTGGCCATCTTCTTGGTGAAGATCTCACCCAGCAGGGTTTTCAGCTCGCTGTTCGGGCGCTCCACCTGTTGCGCTTGCAGCCAGGTGTGGGCGTCGTGGTCGGGCAGCAGGTTGATTTCCACGGTGTCGCCGGGTTCCCAGTAGGAGGAAATCTGCAGGATCGCCGGCCCGCTCAGGCCGCGGTGGGTAAACAGGATGTTCTCGCGAAAGCTTTGGTCGTTGCAGCTCACCAGGCAATCCACGGACGTACCGGACAGCTCGCCGCACAATTCCTTGAGCTGGTCGGTGATGGTGAACGGCACCAGCCCGGCGCGGGTTGGCAGCAGTTCATGGCCGAACTGCTTGGCCACTTGATAACCAAAGCCGGTGGCCCCCAGGGTCGGGATCGACAGCCCGCCGGTGGCGATCACCAGTGATTCGCAGCGCAACTCACCCAGGGTGGTTTGCAACTGATAGCCGCCATCGACCTTGGCAATCTCCTGCACCGAGGTGTCCAGGTGCATGCTCACGCCGACCTGGATGCACTCATCCAGCAGCATCCCGAGGATGTCGCTGGACTTGTTGTCGCAGAACAGCTGGCCGAGTTTTTTCTCGTGGTACGGCACGCCGTGCTTGGCCACGAGCCCGATGAAATCCCACTGGGTGTAGCGGGCCAGGGCGGACTTGCAGAAGTGCGCGTTGTGGGAGAGGAAGTTGGCGGGCTCCGTGTACATATTGGTGAAGTTGCAGCGGCCACCGCCGGACATCAGGATCTTTTTGCCGGCCTTGTTCGCGTGGTCGATCAACATCACCTTGCGCCCACGCCCGGCGGCGGTCAGCGCACACATCAAGCCTGCGGCGCCGGCGCCAATGATCACAACTTCGGTCGAGCGCACAGCCATGTCCTCATACAAATTCTGAATTGGAATACAGTCAAATGTGGGAGCGGGCTTGCTCGCGAATGCGGTGTATCAGTCGACAGATTCGGTGACTGACAC
>NZ_JBSVWQ010000440.1:0-1226 GCF_054071215.1 Pseudomonas sp. SDO5522_S412
GTCTATCAGTCAATACTTGTGTGGCTGACCCACCGCATTCGCGAGCAAGCCCGCTCCCACATTTTGATCTTCATTTGCTCAGGGCTTGAGGCTGGCCTGCACCGCCGCCACGCCGTCCTTGCCATCCAGGGTCGTCACGCCCGCCAGCCAGCGCTGCAAGTCCTCGGGATTGTCGCGCAGCCACTGTCTGGCCACATCCTGCGGCGTCTTGCGGTCCATGATCGGCACCATCAACTGGCTTTCCTGGGCCGCGGTGTAGGTCAGGTTTTCCAGCAGGCGGGTCACGTTGGGGCAACGCTCGGCGTAATCCGGCGCCGTCACCGTGGAGACCGTGGCCATGCCTTCGTTGGCACCGAACACATCTTCACTGCCGGTCAGGTACGCCATTTTCATGTTGATGTTCATCGGGTGCGGGGTCCAGCCGACAAACACCACGAACTCCTTGCGATTCACTGCCCGCTGCACCGCCGCCAGCATGCCTGCCTCGCCGGACGCCACCAGCTTGAAGCCGCCGAGGCCAAAGCGGTTGCTGTCGATCATTTTCTGGATATCGGTATTGGCACCGCTGCCCGGCTCGATGCCATAGATTTTGCCGCCCAGCTTGTCCTTGAAGCGGGCAATGTCGGCAAAGGTTTTCAAGCCGGCGTCGGCAACGTACTGCGGCACCGCCAGCGTCGCCTGGGCGTCGGACAGGCTCGGCTTGTCGAACACCTTGACCTGCTTGGCCGCGAGGAATGGCGCGATGTTGTTGTCCATCGCCGGTTTCCAGTAGCCGAGGAAGATATCCAGGCGCTTGTCGCGGATGCCGGCAAAGATGATCTGCTGCACGGCGCTGGTTTGCTTGCTGTCATAGCCCAGGCCATTGAGCAGCACGTCGGCCATGCCGCTGGTGGCGATCACGTCAGTCCAGCTGACCACGCCCATGCGCACGACCTTGCACGAGGCCGGGTCGGCAGCCATCGCGTTGGCGCTCAAGAGTGCGGCGCCGGTGAGAATCAACAGACAACGGTTGAACAGTCTTTTCATCGATGCGGTCTCACTCGGCAGTTTTTATTGTGGGAGTGGCGTCTGACGCGCCGTGCCCAACACCTTACCCAGCGAGACCTTGATCAAAGCGAACTGTGGCGACAGGGATTTGCACACAGACGACTTGGGAGGTGTGTTGCTGTTGAGGGCCTCTTCGCGAGCAAGCCCGCTCCCACATTCGACCGTGTTCCTCCTGAAGA
>NZ_JBSVWQ010000441.1:0-1213 GCF_054071215.1 Pseudomonas sp. SDO5522_S412
ACTGATACACCGCATTCGCGAGCAAGCCCGCTCCCACATTTGATCTCGGTGCTCTCCAAATTACTGGTTCGACGCGTCGGCCGCCTTGATCAGGTCAGCGCCGATTTCACCTTCGAACTTCTGCCACACCGGGCGCATGGCTTCGCGCCAGAGCTGGCGTTGCTCCGGTGTCAGTTCGATGATTTCGCTGGTCTTGGCGTCGATGATCTTCTGCTTGGCCGACTGGTTCAGCGCCTCGGCCTGCTTGTTCACCTCGACGGTGACTTCAACCATGACCTGATCCAGGGTGGTGCGCACATCCGGCGGCAGGCCGTTCCAGAACTTGGCGTTGGTGATCACCATGTAGTCGATCAGCCCATGGTTGGATTCGGTGAAGTACTTCTGCACTTCGTTGACCTTCTGGCTTTCATAGTTCGACCAGGTGTTCTCGGTGCCGTTGACGGTGCCGGTCTGCAAGCCCTGGTACACCTCGGCAAAACTCATCTTGCGCGGGTTGGCGCGGATCGCCTTGAACTGCTCCTCCAGGACGCTGGAGGCCTGCACGCGAAACTTCAGGCCACGGGCATCCTTGGGCTCACGCAATGCCTTGTTCGCCGACAGTTGCTTGAGGCCGTTGTGCCAATAGGCCAGACCGAGGATGTTCTTGTCTTGCATCGAGGTCAGCAACGCCTTGCCCTGGGCCGCCTGGAAACGGTCGACCGCCGCCAGGTCGTTGAACAGGAACGGCAGGTCGTAGATTTGTACTTGCTTGGTGTACTGCTCAAACTTGGCCAGGGACGGCGCCAGCATCTGCACGTCGCCCAGCAGCAGCGCTTCCATTTCCTTGCCGTCGCCGAACAGCGAGGAGTTGGGGTACACCTCGACTTTCACCCGGCCGGGCAGGCGTTCTTCAGCGAGCTTCTTGAACAGCAGGGCGCCCTGGCCTTTGGGGGTGTTTTCCGCGACGACGTGGGCGAACTTGATCACGATGGGGTCGGCCGCCTGGGCCAGGCCCGCGGCAAACAAGGTGGCGGCGCAGAACAGCGCCCGAGAAAGCTTGAGCATGGAAAATCACCTTCTTATTGTTGTGTTATAGGGCAAGGTGCCTGATGTCACGCGTATAGAGAATTTCGAATTTTAGATACCTGCGTTCGGCGTGGACGAACGCCGATTTTGCAAACGACAGAGATCCAATGTGGGAGCGGGCTTGCTCGCGAAAGCGGTGTGCCAGTCA
>NZ_JBSVWQ010000442.1:0-1129 GCF_054071215.1 Pseudomonas sp. SDO5522_S412
GCGCTGTGTCAGTTGATGCATGGGCTGACTGATACACCGCTTTCGCGAGCAAGCCCGCTCCCACATTTTGACTGCGTTTCAAGTCAGGATTGGTAAACCCGCGCAAAGCCTTCGCGAATCTTCTCTTCCGGCAACTCGTCAGCAATAAACACAATCACACTTTCCCGCGCTTCGCCTTCGGCCCATTCGGTGTCCCAATCGAACCCGTAGAGCTTCAGCACGCCCTGGAACACCATGCGCCGGTCTTCCCCGGCAATGTTCAGCACGCCTTTGTAGCGCAGCAATTGCTTGCCGTGGTCTTCCAGCAGCTCGTTCATGAACTCGCTGAGTTTGTCGATATCCAGCGGCTGGTCAGTGCGCAGCACCAGGCTGGAAATACGGTCGATGGACGGCGCCTGGCTCACCGGGCGCAGGCTCATGCCGGCGTTGAGGTTGAAGCCGCGCACATCCAGCAGTTCGGCGAGGTCGATCTTGCCGTGTTCCACCACACGAATCGGCGCCCGGCGGTTGATACGAGTCAGGCGCTCGCTGAGGGCGTCGAAGGTGGCATCGTCCACCAGGTCGCGCTTGCTCACCAGCAGGCGGTCGGCAAACCCGATCTGCGCCTGGGCGATGGTCTGGGTCAGGTGGTGCTCGGCGTGGGCCGCGTCCACCAGGGTGATGATGCCGTCGAGGATGTAGCGCTCGCGCAGTTCTTCATCGATGAAAAAGGTCTGGGCCACGGGGGCCGGGTCGGCCAGGCCGGTGCACTCGATCACCAGGCGGTCGAACGCGATCTCGCCGCTGTCCAGGCGCTCCAGCAACAGGTACAGGGCCTTGGTCAGGTCAGTGTGGATGGTGCAGCACACGCAGCCATTGGACAGGGTCATGACTTGCACCGGCTCGCTGCCCAGCAATTGGGTGTCGATACCGGCGTCGCTGAATTCATTTTCGATCACGGCGATTTTCAAGCCGTGCTCGGCCTTGAGCAGGTGACGCAACAAGGTGGTCTTGCCAGCGCCGAGGAAGCCGCTGAGGACGGTGACGGGAATGGGAGAGGACAAAGAATTCTCCTTGAAGAAACACAAAACAAATGTGGGAGCGGGCTTGCTCGCGAAGGCGGCGTGTCAGTCAGCACATGCATCACTGA
>NZ_JBSVWQ010000443.1:0-1125 GCF_054071215.1 Pseudomonas sp. SDO5522_S412
GCGGCCCCACGTTTTTTGGGAGCGCTTCGCACTCCAGCGGGAGCAAGCTCCCTCGCCACAGCAAGCCCCTTTGCCATAGCAAGCTCCCTTGCCACAGTGTTGCAACACGTGCCGCTCAAACTGACCGCCTTTCGAGCAATCCCCGTATAATCGCGGTTTTTCTCGAAGGCACCCTCTCCCGTGGGCAATAAACGCTACAGCTGCATCGGTCTGTACAACCCCAAATCCCCCGAAAACGTCGGTTCGGTGATGCGCGCCGCCGGCTGCTACGGCGTGGCCTCGGTGTTCTACACCGGCAAGCGCTATGAGCGGGCCCGGGACTTTATTACCGACACCAAGAAGGTCCACCACGACATTCCGCTGATCGGTATCGACGACCTGAAAAAGATCCTGCCCCTGGGCTGCATCCCCGTCGCCGTCGAGCTGGTGGAAGGCGCCCGCCCTCTCCCCGAATACACCCATCCGGACCGTGCGCTGTATATCTTCGGTCCGGAAGACGGCTCCCTCGACAAAGAGATTCGCGACTGGTGTGAAGACGTGATCTACATCCCGACCACCGGTTGCATGAACCTCGCCGCCACCGTCAACGTGGTGCTTTACGACCGTCTGGCCAAGGGCAACAACACCCGTTCGGGCCCCAAATACTGATTTTTTGGGAACATCCGCGGCCTGTGTGCAGTCAGCTGCATATCAATCAGCCCTTGTTGGAGACAGATCATGAGCGACAGCAAAACCCTGCGACCCGTTATCCGGTCCACCCCGTTCGAGCCCCAACCCACGCAAAACGTCCAGGGCTGGGAACGCATCGGCTCCCTGGCTGGCGGTGTGGTGATGATGGGCAAAGGCCTGCGCCGTGGCGGCTTTTTCGGTTTGATCCAGGTGGCGATTGGCGGCGTAGCGCTGGCACGCGGGATCAGCGGGCATAGCTCGGCGAAAGAGTTGCTGGAGCGCAGCCGCCAGGAAATGAACAGCGTGCGAACCAAGATCGAACGCGCCGGTGAGGAACTGAAAAACCTCAAGACCAAGGCTGAAGTGGCGGCTGAAAACGCCAGCAAAACTGTGGGTTAACCCCGATCAAATGTGGGAGCGGGCTTGCTCGCGAAAGCGGAGTGTCAGTCACTGACT
>NZ_JBSVWQ010000444.1:0-992 GCF_054071215.1 Pseudomonas sp. SDO5522_S412
ACAGAGTTTCAGTCAATACATGTGTGACTGACCCACCGCTTTCGCGAGCAAGCCCGCTCCCACACAAGCTCGCTCCCACATGAGGCGTCACTCGTTGTAGATATCCTGATCGCCGAAGTATTTCTTCTGGATCTGTGTGTAGGTGCCATCGGCCTGGACGGCGGCGATGCCTTTGTTGATCAGCTCCACCAGGTCCTTGTCGTTCTTGCGCAGGCCCATGGCGATGTCGAGCGGCAGGGTCGGGTCCTTGAAGGCCGGGCCGGTCTTGAAGTCGGCACCTTCAGGCTTGGACAGGAAGTTGAGCTGGGCTTCCAGCTTGTCGGTCAGGGTGGCGTCGAGGCGGCCGTTTTGCAGGTCGGCGTAGTTCTGTTCCTGGGACTGGTACGCCTTGATCTGCGCGCCGAGCTTGGCCAGGTGCGCACGGGCGTAGGCTTCCTGCAGCGAGCCTTGCAGCACGCCGACCTGTTTGCCTTTCAGGGATTCGGGGGTGTCGCCGAAGTCGGCGCTTTTGCGGGTGATCACCGAGGTCGGGCTGAGGAACAGCCGGTCGCTGAAGTCGATGACTTTCTGGCGGGCCGGGGTCACGGCCATGGAGGACATGATGGCGTCGAACTTGCGGGCGCGCAGGGCCGGGATCATGCCGTCGAATTCGTTGTGGACCCACACGCATTTGACTTCCAGCTTGGCGCAGATGGCGTTGCCCAGGTCGATGTCGAAACCTTGCAGGCTGCCGTCGGCGGCGACGGATTCAAACGGTGGGTATTCGGGGAAAACCCCAAAGCGGATTTCTTTCCATTCCTGAGCCTGGGCAGCGGTTGCGGCCAATGGCAGGAGCAGCGCAGCGAAAAGTGATCGGAGCGGAGTCATGTGTATTCCCTATATTTTGTAATTGATGTCAGGGCAGTAGAAAACGGGACGCTAAGGTGAAGAGGCTTTTTGTGGCGAGGGAGCTTGCTCCCGCTGGGCTGCGCAGCGGCCCCAAAATCCTGGGA
>NZ_JBSVWQ010000445.1:0-924 GCF_054071215.1 Pseudomonas sp. SDO5522_S412
GTGCTCAACCAGACGCCGTCGGCGTTCAAGCAGTTGATGCACGTGGCTTGTACCGACTCCCGGGCCAATGCCCTGCGCTACGTGGTATTCGGCGGCGAGGCGCTGGACGTCAAGAGCCTGCGCCCATGGTTCGAACGGTTTGGCGACAGCGCGCCACAGCTGATCAACATGTACGGCATCACCGAAACCACGGTGCACGTCACCTACCGTCCGCTGTCGGTGGCTGATCTCGAGCTGGACGCCAGCAGTCCGATTGGCGAACCGATAGCCGACTTGTCGTGGTACCTGCTCGACGGTGAACTGAACCCGGTGGCCAAAGGCTGCATCGGTGAGCTGTATGTTGGCCGCGCCGGCCTGGCCCGGGGCTATCTGAAGCGTGGCGACCTGACGGCATTGCGTTTTATTCCCGACCCGTTCGGCGAAAGCGGTGCGCGGTTGTACCGCACCGGTGACCTGGCGCAATACCGCAGCGACGGGGTGATCGAGTACATCGGCCGGATTGACCATCAGGTGAAAATCCGTGGCTTCCGTATCGAACTGGGTGAAATTGAAGCGCGCCTGAACGCCCTGGCGGCGGTGCGCGAGGCCGTGGTGTTGGCCCAGGAAGGGCTGAACGGCCAGCAACTGGTGGCTTACGTGATCCCGGCGCAAGGCGCCGAGGATGCAGGCGCCCTCAAGGCGCAGCTGAAAGCGGACCTGCCGGACTACATGGTGCCGACGCACCTGCTGTTCCTGAATGAATGGCCGCTGACCGCCAACGGCAAGCTCGACCGCAAGGCCCTGCCGCAGCCGGACGCAAGCCAGGTACAGCACGAGTACGTGGCGCCGCAAAGCGCGCTGGAACAGCAAATCGCAACCGTCTGGCAAGACGTGCTGAAACTGGAGCGGGTTGGTCTCACCGACAACTTCTTCGAACTGGGTGGC
>NZ_JBSVWQ010000446.1:0-750 GCF_054071215.1 Pseudomonas sp. SDO5522_S412
GTTCACCTGTATTCGTCAACACTCATGCCTCCCGCTGGTTGCCGATGGGCGCGGGGGAGGAGTGCTGACGGGTAGAGGTGGGAATCCGAAAAATCGGATTGATATGAGAGGACAGGGAGTCCTCAATGCATTGCTGTAGGAATGGTGGAGCTGAGGCCCTGTTCAGAGCAGTCAGCCACCACTAGGGGAGGTGCGATTACTGGTGAATGCTGGTCTTGCTGATGGCAATCCAAGAAATAGCGAATATGCCAGCAACAAATATCACCGGACTGCCGAAAACTTTGTAGTAAAGCCAAAAATCAAATGGCGTGGAAAAAGCGACCGCAACGTTCAACACTGCCATAGTTGCGAGAAGCAACGCCAGTGAACGTGCACACATGCGCCATTGTGGTTTTGACAGATTTAAACGTTTTCCGAAAATGCATTGAAGTAGATTGAGCTTGAATCCGGCTTCAGCGATAACTACTACCAGAGCTAATGATCCGTACAAAATTGTAGGCTTAATCAATATGACGAATGAGCTCGGCAGTAGGAGTTTTCCAAGCAGTACACCAAATACCAAACCGAAAATTTGGAACAATAGAAACGCGCGCCACAAAAGCGCAAAGGACAGCCTCAGCCAATTTTTTGTCACACTCATTCTACGAGACCTTAAGGTGTTCATCATGTAGCGGCGGTATGCCGTTTCACGTTTAGGATTTCAGTTCTAAGCTACTAGATTGTATTGGCTCCATAAAGTACGAAAATTTT
>NZ_JBSVWQ010000447.1:0-682 GCF_054071215.1 Pseudomonas sp. SDO5522_S412
TCATCGAGGATATGCAGGCGCAGGTTGGCGATGGGTTTGCCGATCGGCACGAGCGTGTCGTTGGCCGAGCAACGCCACACCGACACGTCAATCGCCGCTTCGGTTGGGCCATACAGGTTGACCAGCGCGGCGGGGTGTTGGGACATGAACCGCTGCACCAGATCCACCGGCAAGGCTTCGCCGCTGGCAAACACTTGGCGCAGGCTGCGGCAGTGGGTCAGGCTTGGTTCTTCGACAAAGGCGCGCAGCATCGACGGTACGAAGTGCAGGGTGGTGACCTGCTCCTGCTGGATCAACTGGCTCAGGTACGCCGGGTCGCGATGGCCGTCCGGACGCGCAACCACGAGCGTCGCGCCGGTGATCAGCGGCCAGAAGAACTCCCACACCGACACGTCGAAGCTGTACGGGGTTTTTTGCAGCACACGGTCATTCGGGCCAATCGGGAACGCCTCCTGCATCCAGTGCAGACGGTTCATCAGCGCGCCGTGTTCGTTCATCACGCCTTTGGGTTGGCCGGTGGAGCCGGAGGTGTAGAGCACGTAGGCGAGGTCGCTGGCTTCCACGCTCAGGGGCTCGCTGTTTTCAGCGGCAGGCAGTGTTTCCAAGGTCCAGGCGACATGGCCAGCGGGTAAATGTGGCAGCCACTGTGATTGAGTCAGCGTCACCTGGGCATCGGCGTCGG
>NZ_JBSVWQ010000448.1:0-658 GCF_054071215.1 Pseudomonas sp. SDO5522_S412
GAGTTCTCCTGAAAAAACGCGGTCAACTGTGGGAGCGGGCTTGCTCGCGAAGGGGCCAGCAGCTTCACCTCAAATTTCAGCTCAAAAAAAGCCCCGATCCAGCCGTGACAGGATCGGGGCAGAGTGCTTTGTGTGAGCTGCGCATCCCGAGGGTGACCAAACCTTCAAGCTGCTTGCTTGATGCCAGTGTGCACACTCCCCTGCCTTGCGAGTTAGCCGAAAACGACCTGTTCATAGGTGTGCCGGACATTCATGCATTCAGGCCTTGCCGACTCGGTGATGGCCTACCAGAATCGACTTCAATCCCCCGCTCCCCTAACAAGGATTAACGTCATGATGCACGCGGATTTGATTGACCAGGATGACCTGCTGGGCCAGCTGCGGTCGTTGGGTTTCGAGGTGTCCAGCGGCGCTACCGCCGAGCAGGCTTGCGAGTGTGCGGTGCGCGGCTTGAGCGCGGCGCGGGCCAAGGCGCTCAAGGGTATGGTTGAGCAGATGTACACCGGCAGCGCGACGATCTTGCCGGCGGTGAGGCAGGCGATCGACAAGCAGTTGTTGCCGGCGCTGGTGCAGTTTCGGCAGAACTCTGGCGCCTGATATACCGCATTCGCGAGCAAGCCCGCTCCCACATTCGACCGCGTTCCTACTGAAAAAACGC
>NZ_JBSVWQ010000449.1:0-622 GCF_054071215.1 Pseudomonas sp. SDO5522_S412
CTGTGGGAGCTGTCGAGCTTTAGCGAGGCTGCGATGACGTCGGCACAGTCGACATTGATGGTGCCTGACCCACCGCAATCGCGGCCTCGCTGAAGCTCGACGGCTCCCACATTTGGTCTTTGTCAGCCGCCAAATTGCAGGGGGGCCGTGGCCAATTTGGCGATCAGGGCGCCGGTACCCAGTTGCATCAGTCACACAGGCCACCTGTGGGAGCTGTCGAGCTTTAGCGAGGCTGCGATGACGTCGGCACAGTCGACATTGATGGTGCCTGACCCACCGCAATCGCGGCCTCGCTGAAGCTCGACGGCTCCCACATTTGGTCTTTGTCAGCCGCCAAATTGCAGGGGGGCCGTGGCCAATTTGGCGATCAGGGCGCCGGTACCCAGTTGCATCAGTCACACAGGCCACCTGTGGGAGCTGTCGAGCTTTAGCGAGGCTGCGATGACGTCGGCACAGTCGACATTGATGGTGCCTGACCCACCGCTATCGCGGCCTCGCTAAAGCTCGACGGTTCCCACATTTGGTTTTGGTCAGATCCCAATTGCAGGGTGCCCATGGCCGATTTGGCGATCAGGGCGCCGGTACCCAGTTGCATCAGTCACACAGGCCCCCTGTGGGAGCT
>NZ_JBSVWQ010000450.1:0-605 GCF_054071215.1 Pseudomonas sp. SDO5522_S412
GTAGTGCAGCCCGCTTTCCGGGTCGAAGTACTGGCCCTGGAAGCGCAGCGGGTTGGTAACGGTGTTGACGTCCAGCTTCGCGATTTGGCCGTAGGCGCGGTAGTGCGCTGACCAGACAATTTCGCCGTCGGGGGCGGTGAGTTCTTGTGGTGTGCCGAGGTGGTCGAGTTGGTAGTGGACGGGTTTTACGTCTTCCGGGCCGTAGCCTTTCAGCAGCGCTAATGGGCGAAAGCTGTTGGGTTCGTAGATATAGCTTTGGTGGTGATCAGCACTGTGTTCGGCAATCAGCGTGTCGCCTTGCCAGAAGAACTCGGTGGTTTGGCTTTTTATCGTTTTGGCGATACGCCGTCCAAACGGGTCGTAGCGATATGTGGCTTCGGTGCCGTCCGGCTGGGTGACGCTGATCAGTCGGTGCTGGCAGTCGTAGCGGTATTCGGTAACCAACTGCTGCGCCCGGCCCCGGCGTTCCCGCAGGAGGTTGCCGAAAGCGTCGTAGTCGTAATGGCGGTCACCTTGCATCAACAGGCGATTGCCTTTGACGACGCTCGGACCGACGCGGTCTTGCATCAGCAGGTTGCCCGCCGGGTCGTGGACGAAGCGTTCCT
>NZ_JBSVWQ010000451.1:0-533 GCF_054071215.1 Pseudomonas sp. SDO5522_S412
GCCCTGCTGGCGTTGGTGTTCGCGGCCGGATTTGAACAGGTGCGAGGTGAGCAGGTTACCGTTGAGTTCGACGGTGGCGAGGTCGCCGCCTTTGTCGTGGTGAAAGGTGAGGCGGTTGTTATCCGGAAGGCGTAGTTTTTCGAGTTGGCCGCATTCGTCGTATCCATAGCGCAACGTGCCCCAGCCCTGGTGTTCGGCGGTGAGGCGGTTTTGCAGGTCGTATTCGTAATGCAGCGGCCAGTGGCCGTCGTCGACGCTGAGGAGATTGCCGAGGCGGTCGTAGGTGTAATCGACAATGCTGCGGTCGGGCAGGGTTTTTCTTACGAGGCGACCGGCAGCATCGCGCGCATAACCGGTAACCAACTGACTGCCGTCATCGCCGTATTCGGTCTTTTCCAGCAGATGCCCGGCGAGGTCGTAGGCATAGGCGGTGCGGCGCCCATCAAACCCGGTTTCCTGCTGGATCAGGCCGTTGGCGTGATAGTCGAGCCGATAGGTTTCGCCGACCTCGTTTTCAATCTCGGTCAGTAACA
>NZ_JBSVWQ010000452.1:0-528 GCF_054071215.1 Pseudomonas sp. SDO5522_S412
GGATCAGTCATTGTAGATGTCGACTGTCACACCGCATTCGCGAGCAAGCCCGCTCCCACATTTGGATTGGGTTCACAACTGGACTCGGGTTTACAGCTTGGCGATCGACACTTCAGTCGACTTCACAAAGGCAATCACTTCACTGCCCACCTTCAATTCCAGGTCACGCACCGAGCGTGTGGTAATCACCGACGTCACGATCCCCGACGCGGTTTGCACGTCGATCTCGGACACCACTTCGCCGATCAGGATTTCCTTGATCACGCCTTTGAACTGGTTGCGCACGTTGATCGCTTTAATGGTCATGTCGGCTTTCCTTTGGTCTGTTGGGTCAATCCGCACGAATGCGCAGGCACTCAAAGTGCCCTATTCGTGAAACCAACAAAAGGAATATATAACTCTTTATTTATTCCATAAAAACATATGCAAGCTGTTGCACAGCCAACAGTGATTCAACAAAGTGCCCGCCTCCCCACTCCCAACCACTCCCCACGTAGCAGCTGTCGAGCCCAAGCGAGGCTGCGTCAG
>NZ_JBSVWQ010000453.1:0-418 GCF_054071215.1 Pseudomonas sp. SDO5522_S412
CGGTACAAGCCACGTGCATCAACTGCTTGAACGCCGACGGCGTCTGGTTGAGCACCGTGACGCCCGCGTCGCACAACAGGTCGAGGAATTCCTGGAGCGAGCGGCTGACGTCGTACGGCACGATCAGCAGTTCGCCACCGTGCAGCAGTGCACCGAAAATTTCCCAGACCGAGAAGTCGAAAGCATAGGAGTGAAACAGGCTCCAGACGTCCTGCGGGCCGAAGCCGAACCACGGTTCAGTGGCCGCGAACAGACGCAGGATATTGTGGTGCGCGAGCAAGGTGCCTTTGGGATTGCCGGTGGAACCGGAGGTGTAGATCACGTAGGCGAGGTTCGAAGGATCCACGACGACTTGCGGGTCGCTGTCGGCAAAGGCGCTGACGTCGGTATCCAGCAGCAGGGTTTTCACGCCGTCAGG
>NZ_JBSVWQ010000454.1:0-358 GCF_054071215.1 Pseudomonas sp. SDO5522_S412
TGATAGTCGAGCCGATAGGTTTCGCCGACCTCGTTTTCAATCTCGGTCAGTAACAACCGAACATTGTCATAACGGTATTTAAGCTGCGTGCCGTCCGGATTAATCCGGCGGCTGATCAGGTGCAGACCATCGGCGTATTCGTAGCGGGTGACGCGGCCCAACTCGTCGCGCTCAGCAGTGATTTTTCCGTACGGGTTGTAGCTGAATTCGCGTGTGGCCCCGTCAGGCTGAATCACTTTCAGCAAACGACCTACGGCGTCCCACTGATACTGGGTCAGCGCACCATGCTCATCCTCGCAAGCCACCTGCCGCCCCAGCTCGTCATAGCGATAACGCCGCACACCGCCATTCGCCAGTT
>NZ_JBSVWQ010000455.1:0-358 GCF_054071215.1 Pseudomonas sp. SDO5522_S412
TGATAGTCGAGCCGATAGGTTTCGCCGACCTCGTTTTCAATCTCGGTCAGTAACAGCCGAACATTGTCATAATGGTATTTAAGCTGCGTGCCGTCCGGATTAATCCGACGGCTGATCAGGTGCAAACCATCGGCGTATTCGTAGCGGGTGACGCGGCCCAACTCGTCGCGCGCAGCAGTGATTTTTCCGTACGGGTTGTAGCTGAATTCGCGTGTGGCACCTTCAGGCTGAATCACCTTCAGCAAACGACCCACGGCGTCCCACTGATACTGGGTCAGTGCACCATGCTCATCCTCGCAAGCAACCTGCCGCCCCAGCTCGTCATAGCGATAACGCCGCACACCGCCATTCGCCAGTT
>NZ_JBSVWQ010000456.1:0-319 GCF_054071215.1 Pseudomonas sp. SDO5522_S412
CAACGGGAGTCACAATCCCGTGCTCTACCAACTGAGCTACGCCCACCATATTGCGTGACCAAAAAGCCCGTCAAAAAGGCTATTTGTTGAGCTTCGCGCCGATCCGCAGGCCTTCACGAAACTTTATTTGGTGCGGATGAAGAGACTCGAACTCTTACACCTTGCGGCGCTGGAACCTAAATCCAGTGTGTCTACCAATTCCACCACATCCGCGCTTGAAGCTTTTAAAGCAAAGGCGCCAGACTATTAATCTGGCGCCTTTTTAAATATGGGGTGGACGAAGGGGATCGAACCCTCGACAACGGGAGTCACAATCCCG
>NZ_JBSVWQ010000457.1:0-318 GCF_054071215.1 Pseudomonas sp. SDO5522_S412
CCGACGCGGTCTTGCATCAGCAGGTTGCCCGCCGGGTCGTGGACGAAGCGTTCCTGCAGGTCGTGCGAGTGGTTGGCGCGAGTCAGGCGGTCGAGCGGGTCGTAGTGGTAGTCGTGCTGACCTTTTCGAGTGTCGAGGATGCGGGTGAGGTTGCCGCGTTTGTCGTAGTTGTATTGGCGGCGCTGGTAGCGTTGTTCCTGTTGGGTGATCGCGTGGGCGTGCAGGCGGCCCTGGTCGTCATAGTGGTAGTGGCTGAGGAGTTGGCCCTGCTGGCGTTGGTGTTCGCGGCCGGATTTGAACAGGTGCGAGGTGAGCAGG
>NZ_JBSVWQ010000458.1:0-313 GCF_054071215.1 Pseudomonas sp. SDO5522_S412
CCAAAAGTAACCAAAAGGTCTTTGCCCCACCACTCGGTGCCTCGCCTAGGCTCGGCATGCCCGCACTCCGGCACGGCTCCGCGGGTCGCCGCGATGGGCCATCCCTGGCCCAGCGCGGCTAAACCGGCGTCCTGCCGGTTTACCCGCTCCACCGTGCCTACTTGCGGCCATCGTGGTTGACGGGGCGCCTAAGATCAAAATCAAAATCAAAAGCAACAGCACAGCGGCCTCCCGGCCGGCTTGAGTGTTAAAAGCAAAGACCAGAGCGAAAGCAGATCTGCTTTTCTGTGGGAGCGGGCTTGCTCGCGAAAAA
>NZ_JBSVWQ010000459.1:0-301 GCF_054071215.1 Pseudomonas sp. SDO5522_S412
CCTAAGATCAAGATCAAAAGCAAGAGCACAGCGGCCTACCGGCCGGCTTGAGTGTGGTGAAGCAAAAGCAACAGCCAAATCAAAAGCTAGAGCGGGCACGGTCAAATGTGGGAGCTGGCTTGCCTGCGATAGCATCGACTGGGTGTACCTGATCCACCGAGGTGTCTGCATCGCAGGCAAGCCAGCTCCCACAGAAGAGCAGAGCCACCCCGTAGCAGTTGTCGAGCGCCAGCGAGGCTGCGTGCTTTTGATCTTGATCTGCTTTTGATTTTGATCTGCGGGCCCCGTCAACCACGATGGC
>NZ_JBSVWQ010000460.1:0-292 GCF_054071215.1 Pseudomonas sp. SDO5522_S412
ACCCGAAGGTCGTCGGTTCAAATCCGGCTCCCGCAACCAAACATCAAAAAAGGCTACTCGAAAGAGTGGCCTTTTTTGTGCCTGTCTGTTTTAGCCCTCGTTTCGATTGTCTGACAAAAAACCTTTCCCAATCGCGCACTTACCGCACCCGCGTGACAATCCGACGCTAAATTGCACTTATTTGACCCATCGTTCGATTAACGGTTGACACCCCGCCGTTGCTCTGTAGAATGCCGCCACACAGACGCGGGATGGAGCAGTCTGGTAGCTCGTCGGGCTCATAACCCGAAGG
>NZ_JBSVWQ010000461.1:0-292 GCF_054071215.1 Pseudomonas sp. SDO5522_S412
CAAGAGCACAGCGGCCTGAAAGCCGGCTTGAGTGTTAAAAGCTAAATCAAAAGCTGAAGCGGGCACGGTCCACTGTAGGAGCTGGCTTGCCTGCGATGGCATCGCTTCGGTGTGCCTGATGTACCGAGGTGTCTGCATCGCCGGCAAGCCAGCTCCTACAGAAAAACAGAACCACCCCCCCCACAGAAAAGCAGAGCTGCATCAGCTTCAGATTTGGCTTTCGCTCTGGATCTTGCCTTTGCTTTTAACACTCAAGCCGGCCGGGAGGCCGCTGTGCTCTTGCTTTTGATCT
>NZ_JBSVWQ010000462.1:0-281 GCF_054071215.1 Pseudomonas sp. SDO5522_S412
TCAGGTGCTGGTGATCGCAAGGTCGTGGAAGTTCGAGTCTTCTCCTGGGCACCAATTTCAAACTCAAGGTTATGCCTTGAGTCTCCAAAAACCCGCGAAAGCGGGTTTTTGCGTTTCAGGCCTTTGATTTTTAAAGAGAATCTTGATTTATATTTTTGAATCAGGGGTTTACAGATCAAAAAGCCCTCCGTATAGTTCGCTCCATCAACAGCGCAAGCGTTGATAATGCCCAGGTGGTGAAATTGGTAGACACGCCAGCTTCAGGTGCTGGTGATCGCAAG
>NZ_JBSVWQ010000463.1:0-277 GCF_054071215.1 Pseudomonas sp. SDO5522_S412
CATCCATGGCCCGGCGCGGCTAAATCGGCATCCTTGCCGATTTACCCGCTCCACCTTGCCTACTTGCGGCCATCGTGGTTGACGGGGCCCGCAGATCAAAATCAAGAGCAGATCAAGATCAAAAGCACGCAGCCTCGCTGGCGCTCGACAGCTGGTACGGGCAGGGTGGCGCTGCTTTTCTGTAGGAGCTGGCTTGCCGGCGATGCAGACAACTCGGTTTTTCAGACACACCGAGGTGATGCCATCGCAGGCAAGCCAGCTCCCACATTTGAACCGT
>NZ_JBSVWQ010000464.1:0-268 GCF_054071215.1 Pseudomonas sp. SDO5522_S412
GGTAAATGTGGCAGCCACTGTGATTGAGTCAGCGTCACCTGGGCATCGGCGTCGGCAATCAGGAACGCCAGGCGCGCGGGCGGCAATTCCGGATCCAGCGGCAACCATGCGGCCCCAGCATGCACCACACCGAGCAAAGCCACGACCATGTCCACGGAGCGTTCCATGCACACCGGCACGATCGACTCGCGACCAATCCCGGCGGCGCGCAGCGCTCGGGCAACGGTTTGTGCGCGTTGGTCCAGTTCGGCGTAGCTCAGGCGTTGGC
>NZ_JBSVWQ010000465.1:0-255 GCF_054071215.1 Pseudomonas sp. SDO5522_S412
CTGACGCTGACGCTGACGCTGACGCTGATGCTGATGCTGATGCTGATGCCGATGCCGATGCCGATGCCGATGCCGACGCTGATGCTGATGCTGATGCTGATGCTGACGCGGATGCTGATGCTGATGCGGACGCCGATGCTGATGCCGACGCTGACGCTGACGCTGATGCTGATGCTGATGCTGATGCTGACGCTGACGCTGACGCTGATGCTGATGCTGATGCTGATGCTGATGCTGATGCTGATGCTGACGCTG
>NZ_JBSVWQ010000466.1:0-247 GCF_054071215.1 Pseudomonas sp. SDO5522_S412
AAAGCAAGAGCACGGCGGCCTGAAAGCCGACCTGAGTGTTAAAAGCCAGATCAAAGACCAGAGCGAAAACAGATCTGCTTTTCTGTAGGAGCTGGCTTGCCGGCGATGCAGACAACTCGGTCTTCCAGACACACCAAGGTGATGCCATCGCCGGCAAGCCAGCTCCTACATTTGAACCGTGCCCGCTTTAGGTTTTGATTTTGCTCTTCAACACTCAAGCCGGCCGGTAGGCCGCTGTGCTCTTGAT
>NZ_JBSVWQ010000467.1:0-246 GCF_054071215.1 Pseudomonas sp. SDO5522_S412
CGGCGGTCATGTTGACCTCTTGCGGCATCCAGTGGTTGGCGCAGCCGTCGAGGTACTTCTGCCAGGCCCAGTCGTACTTGAAAGGTACGAGTTGGTTGAGGTCGGCGCGGCAGTTGATCATGCGCTTTTCGTCAACGGCGACGCGGGCGGCGGAGCCTTCGAGTTCTGCGAGGCCTTCGGCGACGTCGAGTTTGTCGAGGGCGGCCTTGGCGCGGATGATCGCGGCGGAGTCGCTGGCGGTCACGT
>NZ_JBSVWQ010000468.1:0-246 GCF_054071215.1 Pseudomonas sp. SDO5522_S412
TGGCTCAGGCGTCGCTTTTCTACCACTTCCGTGACGGTGTGCTGACGGCGATCAGTGACGCTTACGACAACCGGCTGCGCATTTCCCGCGATTATTCAGGGCGGATTCAGCGGATCGATAACCATGTTGGTCAGGCATTGCTGCTGCGGTATGAGCGCGGCCATATCGTTGCGGTCGACTATCAGGTGCACCGGGAACTCGGCTGGGTTACCGAGCAGAACGTTGTTTCCTACACGTACGACGATG
>NZ_JBSVWQ010000469.1:0-235 GCF_054071215.1 Pseudomonas sp. SDO5522_S412
TCAGCTGCTCCATAAGTTCCCACACGAATTGCTTGATTCATTGAAGAAGACGATAAAGAAGCAGCCCGAAATTGGGTCTGTAGCTCAGTTGGTTAGAGCGCACCCCTGATAAGGGTGAGGTCGGCAGTTCGAATCTGCCCAGACCCACCAATTTTGTGTGGGAAACGCCTGTAGAAATACGGGGCCATAGCTCAGCTGGGAGAGCGCCTGCCTTGCACGCAGGAGGTCAACGGTT
>NZ_JBSVWQ010000470.1:0-235 GCF_054071215.1 Pseudomonas sp. SDO5522_S412
CGTCAAGATTAAATTCCAGAACCCCTGATTGCTTATGCAGTCAGGGGTTTTGTTTATGTAGAAGTCCATGATTTTCACCAGCACGTTGCGAACGCAACGGTCTGGTACACAGAATTTCTTGACGACCATAGAGCATTGGAACCACCTGATCCCATCCCGAACTCAGCAGTGAAACGATGCATCGCCGATGGTAGTGTGGGGTTTCCCCATGTGAGAGTAGGTCATCGTCAAGATT
>NZ_JBSVWQ010000471.1:0-227 GCF_054071215.1 Pseudomonas sp. SDO5522_S412
AGCAGAGCACAGCGGCCTACCGGCCGGCTTGAGTGTTTAACAGCCAGATCAAAAGCCAGAGCGAATGCAGATCTGCTTTTCTGTGGGAGCTGGCTTGCCTGCGATGCAGATACCTCGGTGCATCAGGTACACCCAGTTGATGCCATCGCAGGCAAGCCAGCTCCTACAGTGCACCGTGCCCGCTTTAGCTTTTGATTTTGCTCTTCAACACTCAAGCCGGCCGGTAG
>NZ_JBSVWQ010000472.1:0-227 GCF_054071215.1 Pseudomonas sp. SDO5522_S412
TCTTGAGAAAGGCCAGCCACTCTTGATGCCGGTGCTGACGCTCGATGCTGCTGATCAATTTGCCCTGAAGATAATCCAATGCAGCGAATAACGTGACTGTGCCGTGGCGGGTGTAATCATGGGATTTGGTCTGGATATGACCGATGCCCAAAGGCAAGCCCGGCTGCGTGCGCTCCAAGGCTTGAACCTGGCTTTTTTCATCGCAACACAACACCACAGCCTTGTCC
>NZ_JBSVWQ010000473.1:0-225 GCF_054071215.1 Pseudomonas sp. SDO5522_S412
AGTGCTGCGCGCCGTCCGGATCGATCCGCTGCACCAGCCGTGCGCGCTGGTCGTGGACGTAGACTTCCTGGCTGCCATCGGCGTTGTGTACGGTGACAGTGCCGTTGTCATCCCACACATACCGTGTGTCCATCTGCGAAAAGCTGGCCCAGTGGCGGACGCATCGCGCCGCCTTGCCAGACCGTTCCCACTCCCAGAAGAAACTCGCCCCACCGGCCAGTTCCC
>NZ_JBSVWQ010000474.1:0-222 GCF_054071215.1 Pseudomonas sp. SDO5522_S412
GGTGCATCGACTCATCCCGCAGGATGTACTGGAACTGCTCGGCCACGCCGGTCATCTTGTTCCGACGGCCCATGGACAAAATCTGGGTGAAGCCGCAGTAGAAGAAGATGCCTTCCAGGACGCAGTAGTAGGCGACCAAGTTGCGCAGCAGCTCTTTGTCGGTCTCGACGGTACCGGTTTCGAACTTCGGATCGGAGATCGAACGGGTGTACTTCAAGCCCC
>NZ_JBSVWQ010000475.1:0-221 GCF_054071215.1 Pseudomonas sp. SDO5522_S412
GCCCTGCTGGCGTTGGTGTTCGCGGCCGGATTTGAACAGGTGCGAGGTGAGCAGGCTGCCATTCAGTTCGACGGTGGCGAGGTCGCCACCTTTGTCGTGGTGGAAAGCGAGGCGGTTGTTGTCGGGCAGGCGCAGGTAGTTGAGTTGGCCGCATTCGTCGTAGCGGTAGCGCAACGTGCCCCAGCCCTGGTGTTCGGCGGTGAGGCGGTTTTGCAGGTCGT
>NZ_JBSVWQ010000476.1:0-221 GCF_054071215.1 Pseudomonas sp. SDO5522_S412
GACGCCGTGACCGAACGTCTGTTTACGGCGGCGAAGACTACGGCACAGGCCTTCCACGCGCAGGCGGTGCTCTGGCAGATCACCCGCAACCTCGGTTGGCAGTCCTACGAATGCACCAAGACCGCTGCCGACCTGTGTGAAGTAATGCGAACCGACAAGGCCCAGATGGCTCGCGCCTTGGACCTTTTGGAGCAGGTGGGAGCTATTAGACGAATGAAGCG
>NZ_JBSVWQ010000477.1:0-220 GCF_054071215.1 Pseudomonas sp. SDO5522_S412
CGGTCAAATGTGGGAGCTGGCTTGCCTGCGATGGCATCAACTGGGTCTGCCTGATACACCGAGGTGTCTGCATCGCAGGCAAGCCAGCTCCCACAGAAAAGCAGAGCTGCATCAGCTTCAGATTTGGCTTTCGCTCTGGCTTTTGATCTGGCTTCTAAACACTCAAGCCGGCCGGGAGGCCGCTGTGCTCTTGCTTTTGATCTTGATCTGCGGGCCCCGT
>NZ_JBSVWQ010000478.1:0-216 GCF_054071215.1 Pseudomonas sp. SDO5522_S412
GGTCTTTGCTTTTGCTTTTAACACTCAAGCCGGCCGGGAGGCCGCTGTGCTTTTGATCTGCTTTTGATCTTGATCTGCGGGCCCCGTTAACCACGATGGCCGAAAGTAGGCACGGTGGAGCGGGTAAATCGGCAGGGATGCCGATTTACCCGCGCCGGGCGATGGATGGCCCGTCGCGGCGGCCCGCGGAACCGGGCCGGAGTGCGGGCATGCCGA
>NZ_JBSVWQ010000479.1:0-215 GCF_054071215.1 Pseudomonas sp. SDO5522_S412
CGGTCAAATGTGGGAGCTGGCTTGCCTGCGATGGCATCAACTGGGTCTGCCTGATCCACCGAGGTGTCTGCATCGCAGGCAAGCCAGCTCCTACAGAAAAGCAGCTTTTGCCTTTGCTTCTAACACTCAGGTCGGCTTTCAGGCCGCCGTGCTTTTGATCTTGATCTTGATCTGCGGGCCCCGTTAACCACGATGGCCGCAAGTAGGCACGGTGG
>NZ_JBSVWQ010000480.1:0-213 GCF_054071215.1 Pseudomonas sp. SDO5522_S412
TGGGCCACGGTCAACAAACAGTCGGGGGGCGGCGAGCGCGTTGGCGGTTCAGGCCGGGACAAGGCCCCCGCCGCCAAGGCGAAAGCCCGGTCGGACTCATCAAAGCGCGCCGCGGCCAGCCGCAAGGGCTACCCCCGTGACAGCCAGGCCTCGCTGCAAACCCAGAGCAAGGCCAGCCTGCTGCAGGAAGCCCGGACCCGCAACATCGCCGGG
>NZ_JBSVWQ010000481.1:0-208 GCF_054071215.1 Pseudomonas sp. SDO5522_S412
CCCTGTTACCGCCGTGAAAGGGCGGTGTCCTAGGCCACTAGACGAAGGGGACACAAACCTTCTGTACAACTGATCAGCGCTGAGAACTGATCGAATTCAAGGACGGTGTGGCCAGACCTTGAACCTGTAAATTGGTGGAGCTAAACGGGATCGAACCGTTGACCTCTTGCATGCCATGCAAGCGCTCTCCCAGCTGAGCTATAGCCCC